>JAZSEL010000034.1:0-5993 GCA_045531685.1 Lachnospiraceae bacterium
ACGACTGCAAATCATCTTTCCCGGCAAAAAGAATTCCGGTATCAATATTCCACTCTTGTATGGGATGGGCTTTTACATACTGATAGTAATCCCAAGTCATAAGGTCGATAGGGGTATCTATCTCCTTTTCCCTTTCCAGTCGTTCCTCCGATATCGCAAACCAAACCATCATCTGCTTAATCAAATACTCCATATCCAAAATAGGGGATTGGAAAAGACATTTCTGTATATTGCGCTCATTATAGGCATTTAGACAAAAATATGCACCTAAACTACACGCATACAGTGATACCTCTTTCCAATTGGCAAAAACATAATCGCCTATTACATTGAGGTCATGTATTCCATTCCATATATCACATCTCTTCTCCTCATTTTGACGTTCGCCATGCCCGGGCAAGTCAAAACTTATCGTCTGATATCCTCTTTTCCCGGCTATCCTGGCGATTCCCTCAGCCGATTCCTTAGATGACATTTTTCCATGTACACACAAATACACTTTGTCCGATTTTTCTCCCCATACAAGTGCAGGAATATGATTAATCTCTATTCTTACCTTTTTCATAAATGTTCTTCCATTCTTCCCTTGTAATGGCAAATACTTTTGTGATTTCATTTTCCTCGTCTTCAAACTCATCCACCTGCTTACATCCATACGCCATTGCAGTCCTATAAGAAGGTTCATTTGTATATTTCATGTAGGAATAAATCACATTAAACGGGGTATTGTTAAAGGTCCAATCCCTAACTGCGATTGCAGCCTCCTTCGCATAGCCTTTTCCCTGTTTGTCCCCTCTCATGTGATATCCTATCTCCGGTTTAATCTGTCCACCAATAAGCTGCATGGTTAATCCGCAATCCCCTATCATCTCTCCGGTTTCATTTAGGCATACCGCCCACAGCCCAAATCCAAATATTTGATAGCGCTCTATGTTCTTTTCTATCCATCCACGCACTCTCTTTTCATCGAATGTGCACGGATAATGCTGCATAATATCAGAATCTGCAAGCACCCTATAAAGAGCATCATAGTCCTGTTCATTCATTTCCCTTAAGTGTAATCGTTTTGTTCTAATTTCCATTTATATCCTCCCAGTTCAATTCATTTGTCATCCCTCGCTCAAAGAGCTCGGTCAATTCAAATTTACAAACGTCTTACATATACTCTGGAATCTTCTCCATTTACCAGCATAAGCACCTTTGTATTTTCACCAACAAGTTCTTTTAGTTTTTGATTTTCAGTAATTCATGCAAATACTGACCAGCTCCCCAATCACTCTCTTTGATTTTTTAAAGCCAATATTCTTTATCATCTGTGCTAAAATATTCTATTATGTTCATTGTATGTATACCTCTAAAACCTTCTATTTAATTCTCCCTTTTAATCAGAAATGTATCCCCAGTTCATAAGCCTTCGAAAGATGTCTTGGGATATTCTTTCTTCGTACTTCTTCATCCCAATGCGTAATACCATCAAAAATAACCATCTCTTTTTCTTTGGCTCTATTACGGATTCTGTCTCCGAGCATTACCGTTTCCATCGCACTTTTCTCACCTGTTTCTATAAGCGATTCCATTGATTTTCCCGCACAAACAAGGCACATTGCCTTTTCCAGAACCTTCATGGTCGGATTGGGATTATAAGCAAATCCCGTTGTCCAAATGCGGTCAAACCATCCTACAAGCTTTGCCGGTGCCTCCGTCCAAAATACAGGATAGATAAACACAATTGCATCACTACTCTGTATTTTTTCCTGTTCCATCAAAACATCTTTCTCTTTTGTTCCTTCCGCTTTATAATAAGTTTCCCTCAAATATTCTTCTTCGCTTATATCTGTCTTAAAATCCATCTCATACAAATCAGATACAAGAATCTCATGACCTGCCTCTGTTAATCCTCTCTCAAAAGATTTATATACCTCATGCGTAAAACTATCTTTTGAAGGATGACAATATACAATAAATACTTTCATACTTCCCCCTTAGTACCGGAATTACCTCTCTCACCCAATCCTATCTATAAAACATAATTTTACAATTACCGGCATCGTCAAACATCTCTATTTCATACTTTAACGGACCATCTTGGTAAACCTTGCCATATATTTCTACCAAATCCTGCGTTCTCCCATTTACACAGTGCCATCCTACATCCGGCAAAATGACATTACTATTTCTTCCCTCTATATCTCCGTCTATTAATCCAATCACATATTCAATTGATGTATCTGTCCAGTTATATCCCAGTCCGCGAAGGTTTTCTCTTCCGTATCTTTCTGACATTTCATCCCAAAAAGCACCAATGGATTCATATTGCTTTTCGCCAACTGTTGAAAATGTCTTACTAATTCCCTTAAACTCCATAATATGTACCTCCAAATTCAAGTTAGTCAAACCATTCGCCTTGATAAAAATTACGCATTATAGTACATGTCGTAAACAATATACCCTTCTATTCCTTTCAATGCACCTTCATATGTTTCCTGACACATCATACATCTTGGTTCGTTCATCGGAATTCCGCTTGTAGGGTAGATATTATATTCGGATGATGTTATAAAGCCTACGCGATTATAAAAATTAAAGTTTCCTTCTACCGTAATTCCCTTAAATCCGGCTTCTCTAACCTTTTGAATTCCCAATGTCAACATTGTAACGCCAACATGCTTATGAAAATAATCTGCATGCACAGAAACCGGTGCCAACATAACAATATCTTTACTATCAAAATGCTCACCATTTGCAGTCTTCGATAAAGGGAAATGTGAAAACAGGAAATGCCCTACTATTTTTCCATCTAACTCTGCCACAAAAGACAAATCCGGAATGTAATATTCAGAAACTCTAATTTCTTCAATTAATGCTATAATGTCTGTTCCATCAGAATAGTTTGTGCCTTCCCTAAAAGAACGCAATATCATAGAAATAATCTCTTTGTAATCTTTTGTTGTCTCCGGTCGAATAATTATATCGTTTCTCATGCCATCTTCTCCTTTCTAACACAACTACAAATCTATCTTTTATATATTTGCCAAACCGTCTGAAACATCCCGTATTACTGAATTTTTCGCATTAGATTAATTTATTCTCAGTCCCTAAATTGTATGGACAGATATCTCGGCACTTATGACACGAAATAACCCATCTCTTGATTTCTTCATCATCGCCAAAGGCATTATCCCAACATACTGCCTGATTCATTTCTTCGTTTTCCAGTGCATTAACAGGACATATATGTACACATTTATTACAGTGAGTACATATATTTTCCATCATCTCATCCGGTTCAATTTCTGCCTCACATAAAACACTTCCCAACCAAACCATACTGCCAAATTGCTTTGTAATTAGTAATGAATGCCTTCCTATTGTTCCTAATCCGGCTGCCTGCGCTGCATGCTTTTGAGAAATGATAGAACGATTTCTTTTTGTTTTTTCATCCCATATACTTTCATTTGTTGGAACAGGAACTGACACTATTCCTCTCTTCTCAAGTTCAATACATAAATCCAATGCTATTGCATCCATCTTAGGTGTAAGAGAATTTCGAATTCGGGTATATGGAACCGGTGTCTTACATTTAAGTGCTCCAACCGGAAAACGAACTGCAAATGAAATTACAGATTTACAACTTGGTAACACATCTAATGGATGAAACCCTGTTGGTGCATTATTAAACCTCTCTATGCAAGCAATACCACATAAATCAGCACCTAAAGAGTAGGCAATTTCTTTAATTTCTTTATTACTTATATTTCCCATTTTCTATCCCTCGCTCTATATATTATCCTCCAGCCATTGTTCGACTATCACACCATCTCCCTCTGCCATAAAAGGATGTTCACTATTTTCTGATACTGTTAACCCGGCAATTCCATTTCGTCATTCATTTTTATGAATCCGTATTTTTCATACAATGGTCTTCCCATATCTGTTGCTTCTAATGAAATCGCCATTATCCCCTTCTCTTTGGCATCTGCAACTAATAACTCCAATGTTTTAAGCGCAATTCCCTGCCTTCTATAATGGGGATTGGTATACATGTTCATAATATATGCCTTTTTCCCTGTTGGATTATGATAGGTTGGCATCACTTGAAAATAGCTAATACCACCTGCCCCAACAAAGGTATCTTCATCAAAAATCAAATAGGCCACATGAGTATCATTTTTTAATGCATCTTGATAATACTCCCGTGATTGTCTTTCTACTTCTGACATATCAACATCCGCACTTAATTTATTAGCCGCACGCAGTACTTCTATTCTTGTTTTGGTCAAAACATCCAAATCGGCAATCGATGCTTTTCTGTAAATCAGTGCCATAAAAATATACTCCCTCTTTTCACTCTGTCATTGCTGTTTACGGTTTGGTTTTCGCTTCAATTTAAGCAAGATGACAATGTCATCAAGTGACAGTCTCTCATCAATTGGAATCCACAACCACTTCCCGTCGTGGTATGTCTTTGTTTCATCGTACAAGTCAAGAAGCGATTGAGAAAATTCTTCCCTCTTTGACTCTAACTTCTCACGCTCTACTTTTCCAAGTATAATTAAAATATTTGCAATGTTCTGCTTGGCGTAAAGGGTGCAGAGGGTTTTACCCCCTCTGCGATATTTGTACTCATAAATCCAGTCTCCAAACCCTTTATTCCAAGACCTTTCCATTTCATATAAGCCGTCAACAGCCGCAACTAATCTGTCCCATATCTCCAAATTATTGGAGCCTATCAATTCCTCTAATGTGTTCTGAGTTGGTGTGTCCATAATATCCTCTTTTCTGGTAATCTCCGTCTTTAAGTTCTAATTTTTCTAATATTATTGAATTAATTAATTCTGTATTCCTCGCCCGGTGCCAACACAATCACACGCTCTGGATTGACTACATGATCGAAAACATTCTGCGGATTGCCATTAAATGCTTTCTCGTCCGGGGCATCCACTGTTCCCCAATGAATCAGCACAAGCTTCGCATCCGGATAAGTATTGGCCAGTTTGTATGAATTCTCCAACCCAATATGTACATAATTATCTGAAAAATCAAAGAGTATTACATCCGGTGGGTCCATATGTAACTGGCATTCCATTAATCTGGAATCTCCAACATACCAGATTTTTGCATCTTCTATACGCAGATAAAATCCGCAACATTCTCTGTCTTCCCATACACGATAATTATAGCTTTCATATAATCTCTGCCAAGCATGATCTGCCGGTGTTAGTTCTACGTCTATTTTTCCTATCTGAATATGATCTGCTATATCATGCCCGTTTCCATCAATATCACACTCTTCCTTCATTAATGAAGCCACATAGAGAGTTGTATGAAATGCATTACACACAGATTCTAATTTTTTACAAGTGACTCTGGAATAATGATCATTATCTGAATGGGAAATCAGAATTGCAGCCACCGTAGGAACTTCTTGCGGTAAAATCGGCATATCAATTAATAGCGGCAGATCAAACCCCTCTAATACGGGGTCTATCATGATAATTGTTCCCTGACTGTTTATCATAACTCCACCACCACCTAACCAATATAAACTTGTTCCACCTTTATTTTCAAAATCTTCAGCCTTCATCCTATGAGTAGCCGGTGCTATCATTTGACCCTTTTCATTCATTTTCACTCTCTGCATCGTATTCGAAATCCTTCCAATATCCATCACCCAAATAACATCTTCGCTGTCTGTTCCAGAGCCCGCCTTTCTTCCACATCCATATACGCACAAGCCATGCCCGGAAATCCGTTAGTAATATGCTTATTCATTTCCATTCCTCTGTATACTTTTTCACTCCAGCATAAGGGCAATTCATAATCGTTTCATTTTCCTTCTTGCGAAAATATATCAAACGAAAAAGTAATCTACTTTATTGCATAAATCCCCATCTGCATGTAACTAATCCAAAATATGTGCACTTTACTAAAACCAATATTCTTTAGTAATTCGATATGTTGAGACATCGTTAATGGGAAATAATCTTTTCCGC
>JAZSEL010000078.1:0-10102 GCA_045531685.1 Lachnospiraceae bacterium
AATGGGGGCTGGCTGATTGGTCTCATTGCAATGGACATCAGTTTCATTGGGTTGTCATCAGCGGCAACTCTATTGGAACTGAATGTCCCACACCATTTGCATCTGTGGATAATTGCCCATTCGCTGTTTTTTCTAACCCATACAGCAACCGGTTCCATGTGTCCGCCGCAATCCGCTTCGCGGTCACCGGGTTCAATATCCACATGGAGGCTGTAAAGGCAGTTAGGACAATGATTCCGATGTTGGCTGCCGGCGCCTTCCGGCACTACTTCACGTCCACAGTTTTTACATACAAATGTTTCATTGCACGGATGTGTTTTGTAATATCCTTTTTCATATTGTTTGCGTTTGTTTTCTCTATTCATTTATGAATCCTCCTTCTGTTTCCCGGAGGCTTCATACTCATGTATAATTCCCTGAATTCTTTTTTCAGAGAGATAATACGCTTTGCCCAGTTCGGCAATTGTCTCGCCCGAATAGAAGCGGCTGACTATCATTTGATTCCGCTGTGCCAATCTTTCTCTTGTTCCGTTCTTTTCTCCCCAAGACAGTACATTTTCATCTTTTCTGGGAATGTATATTAACCGGCCGTCAATATACTTTTGAATTTCTGCAACCAAAGTCTTTGGCAATACTTCCTCTGCGTTTATATAGCTCATATGCGTCCTCCTAAAATTGCTTAGGATGCAACGGCTATCGCATGCTCTCTTATTTTTTATTTGCAATAGCCATTGCTATCGCGCATTTGCCTTCTTATTCTTCATGATACACTCTTTTAACCTTTCCTATCTTACGTTTTTCTCTATCCTAACATTCCTCTGCTTATTCGGCAATCTTATTTTTGATTAGAATTGTTCTTGGGATTGCATTTTTCTCAATCATCAAATATTCTTATGTATTCTATTCATCCATCTCCATATACGCTTCCGCTATTTTCTTATAATCCGACTCTTTCTCGATTTTTTCAACAGTAAAATCATCTCCGGTTATGATACTTCTGTAAATATACAGACCATCTTCCAAAATGGTGTCGCCTTCTACTACCGCACCAACTACATACTGCTTATGGTCGTATTCAAATTCATCCACTACAGCCATCTCTACATCTGATCCGTCTTTTGCTGTTACATAAAAAGTTACGTATTCGTTAAAATCTTTTTCCATACTTCTTCTCCTTATTCCATCATTTCAATGGTTACCCGATTCCATCTGTATTTGTCCAGATTGACACGGTTCCCCTCAACCATAACACCTTCATTTTCTAGCAATCGAATTTGTTGATTTTCTCCTCCAAACGCAAATGCCTCAGATACTTCTCCTAAGCGATTTACCACCCTGTGGCACGGAATGTGCTCAGGGTCCGGATTGGCGTGCAATGCATAGCCTACCACTCTTGACCATCTCTTGTTCCCGGCAAGAGATGCCACCTGACCATAGGTTGCAACCTTTCCCCTTGGTATCTGTTTTACTATATCATATATCAGTTCAAATGTGGACTTTTCCAACTGTTTCATATAAAACCCTCTCAATCTTTCAACCAATCAGTTGACTCAGTCAATTATGTATCCATTTGTGGACTGTGTCAACTAATTATCCAACCATACACAACTCACTTTTCAATCGGGTCATTCTATGTTCCTTTCCACAAACACTCCATCCTCCCCTAGTATTTTACCTACAAAATGTGTATACTGTTGTTGAGAAATTAAGCGATTGCGTATGCAAGGTTATATAGAAAGGTGACTTACTATGAAAGGTAGAATTCATTCATTAGAAAGCTTCGGAACCGTTGACGGACCGGGCGTCAGATATGTTGTATTTTTACAGGGATGTCCTATGAGATGTGCTTACTGCCATAATCCGGACACATGGAGTACAAAGGGCGGACAGGAAACGGAAGCGTCCTATATTATAGAGCAGTATGAGAGAAATAAGGGCTTTTACGCTAACGGCGGTGGTCTTACTGTAACCGGTGGAGAGCCGTTACTTCAGGTTGATTTCCTGATTGAATTATTTACTCTGGCAAAGGAAAAAGGCATCCATACCTGTATCGACACTTCAGGGATTACCTATAAGCCGGACAATACCGCATATATTGAAAAGCTGGATAAGTTAATGTCTCTGACAGATCTTGTAATGCTGGATATTAAGCATATTGATCCACAGAAGCACATAGAATTAACAGAACAGCCAAATGACGGCATTCTGGCATTCACCAAGTATCTGGACGAGAAGAATGTTCCGGTATGGATCCGCCATGTAGTAGTTCCTACTCTTACAGATGATGATAAATACTTATTTGAGTTGGGTTATTTTATTGGTCAATTAGGCAACCTGAAGGCCTTGGATGTTCTTCCATACCATGATATGGCAAAGCCTAAATATGAGAAACTCGGAATGGATTACAAGTTAAAAGACATTCCTCCAATGGAAAAATCTGCTATTGTTGGTAAAAAAGCGGTTATTTTGGAAGGTATTAAGAAAAGACGTGCCGAAATGCAGAACAGCTAAATTTTATCAAATACGCCAATAAATGCTTGTCGAATTCCGTAAAATGACTTGTACTCTCTGTCGATTTATATTAAAATACATCTAGATGTGCAAACATCGTGATTGCTAAATGTTTAATAAGGAGGTCATTTATCATGGCATACGTTATTGGTGATTCTTGTATCGCATGTGGCGCTTGTGAAGGACAGTGCCCAGTTGGTGCTATTTCTATGGGAGATGGCAAATTCGAAATCGACGCTGACAAATGTATCGATTGTGGTTCTTGTGCAGGACAGTGCCCGGTTGGTGCTATCGCTGAAGCATAATAGAATCGAATCTATGTATAAAAACCGGTGGAAATCCCACCGGTTTTTATTATTTCTTCAGCCATCCGACTCCTTTTTTCTTCTTTCCATATCCACTACGTTGTATCATTTCATCCAACTTCTTAAAATACTCATCCTGTTGCTTTGCGTATTCTCTGTGATACTGTTCCTGTTCTTCACTCGCCACCCTGAATTGATAATCCAATTCTTTTACCATACATTCCCGCAAATCATCCGCCAGTCGGGCATTGCTCTCTTCTACTGCCTCCTGAATCAACCCCTTAAGAAGCAGTTGCAACCGGTATGACTTTTCTTCCTTGTTATCCATAAAAGCCACTGCGGATTCTGACACTCCCGCCACCTCGTTTTGCATTACCGGCTTTCTCTGGGGTGTCTTTTTCATTGGAGATACTCCTGCTATGTTTATCCGGATAGGTGAATTCCCAACAAGCGTTGTCTCTTCTCCCCGTTCCTCATTCATATTCAACATAGTACGGATTCCCTTTAGCTGAACACCATTCTCTTTTAATTGTTTTACCTTTAAAAAGAGTTCTCTGTCTTCCTCTGTATAGTATCGGTGACCAAGCTCATTGCGTTTAATCGGCAACTGTAATTCTTCCTCCCAATAACGGAGTACATGTGCCTCCACATTAATAAACTTTGTCATTTCTGAAATCTTATACTGCTTTTCATTAACCACTGTATGTTCCATGGTTTCTCCTTCCACTTATAAAATATTTTTAAGCTCCTTTGCAGATATTCCGCCTGCGAAGCATATTTTTCCACAGAAAAAGAGGACAAAGCTTCTTTGCTTCATCCTCTTTCGTATTGTTATTGTGGTCTGAAATTTTGTTTTGCAAGGTTGGCAAATTTGGTGTACTTCGCCATCCAAGCCAGCTCAATGGTTCCCACAGGACCGTTTCTTTGTTTTGCAATAATAATCTCGGCGACACCCGGTTTCTCGGTATCTTTGTTATAGTAATCATCTCGATAGATGAACATAATAACGTCGGCATCCTGCTCGATAGCACCGGATTCTCGAAGGTCGGACATCATAGGACGCTTGTCCGGTCTCTGCTCTACCGCACGGCTGAGCTGTGAAAGCGCAAGCACCGGAACCTTAAGTTCACGGGCCAATGCTTTTAAGGAACGGGAAATCTCTGAAATTTCCTGCTGTCTGGACTCGCTCTTACCGCCACCGCTCATCAACTGTAAGTAGTCGATGATAATCATATCCAGTCCCTGCTCTAATTTATACTTTCTACACTTGGAACGCATTTCCTGAATGGTAATACCCGGTGTATCATCGATAATCAATTGAGAACTGCCGATTACACCTGCCGATTCAATCAATTTTTCCCATTCCGTCTCATCCAGCTTACCGTTACGAAGATGTTGGGCATCTACGCTGGATTCTAAGGAAAACATACGGTTTACCAACTGTTCCTTTGACATTTCCAATGAGAAAATGGCTACGGATTTATTTAATTTGAATGCTACATGCTGGGCAATATTTAATACAAAGGCTGTTTTACCCATGGAAGGACGGGCTGCAATCAACACCAAATCGGCAGGTTGCATTCCGGATGTCATTACGTCCAAATCCAAAAATCCGGTAGCAATACCGGTGACATTTCCGTCGTTCTTAGAAGCAGCCTCAATTTTTTGCAGGGCATTCATAACAACTTTTCGAATCGGAACATGCTCTCCCGAGTTACGCTTCTGTACCAAATCGAAAACCCGCTTTTCCGTATCTTCCAATATTACTTCCAAGCTTTCTTTACCTGCATAACAATTGTTCTCAATCTCACCCACCAGACGGATGAGCTTACGCAGTGTGGACTTCTCCGCTACGATATTGGCATAATAACGGATATTTGCAGAGGTCGGAACTGCCGTAATAATATCACGGATAAATTCCAGACTGCTGACCTCAGGAGGAACATCCTTTTCCTTGAGACGGTCCTGTAAGGTAACAATATCTACTGCTTTTCCTTCATCATTCAGTTCTACCATGGAAGCAAACAATACACCATACTGCTTATTATAAAAATCCTCCGGGAAAATAATCTCGGATGCAATGGTAATTGCCTCACGGTCCAATATCATGGAACCGATTACGGATTGTTCTGCCTCGATACTATGGGGTAATACCCTTTTTAATAACGCTTCTTCTGCTGCCATGTTTCTGTCCTATCTGTATATTTCTTCTACAAATCCCCAAAAGGTGTATTTCTTATTAACTATTACTGTTCTTTTACTTTTACCTTAAGAGTACCTGTTACCTTTGGATGAAGCTTAATCTTTACTTCATATACGCCAAAGTTCTTAATACTTTCCTGTAACTGGATTTTCTTTTTATCAATGGTAATTCCGCACTGCTCTTTGAACGCAGTTGCGATTTCTTTTGAGGAAACGGAACCAAAGGTTCTTCCGCCTTCCCCTGCCTTGATAGAAAGAACCACTTCTTTGGATTCTAATTCTTTTGCAAAATTCTGAGCTTCTTCTAACTGCTCCTGTGCTATTTTTGCTTCGTTGGATTTCTGCAGTTTAAGATTATTCATGTTCTCTGCATTAGCAGGAACTCCCATTTTTTTAGGAATTAAAAAGTTGCGTGCGTATCCATCATTGGCATCAATAATGTCGCCTTTTTTACCAACGGATTTTACATCCTGTAATAAAATTATCTTCATGTTAATCTAAGTCTCCTTCATCAATCATCTTATCGAGGGTATTCTTAATCTCTTGAATCACCTCGTCGGTTGACATTCCTTCCATCTGACAACCGGCAATATTCATATGTCCGCCGCCACCAAGGCGTTCCATAATAACCTGTACATTCACTTCATCAATAGAGCGGGCACTGATATAGATAAGTCCCTGATACTCCGTCAGGACAAAGCTTGCACGGGTTCCCTTAATATTCAATAGTTCATTAGCTGCCTGTGCCCCAACAATAGTCGGACTCTGGATTCCGTCGCTGGTACATGTGGAAATGGCATAGAAATTCCGATAAATTTCTGCCTGTCTGACAGCATCCGCCTTAGCCTTATATTCTACTACATCGTCACGGAATAATTTCCGCACACGGGTAACATCCGCTCCTGCTCTTCTAAGATAAGCAGCAGCTTCAAAGGTTCTTACACCTGTTTTGGTCATAAAATTATTGGTATCAATTACAATACCGGAATACAGACAATCCGCTTCGTGTGATTTGACCTTAATGCCGTCACTAATGTACTGTAAAATCTCCGTAACCATTTCACAGGCACTGGATGCATATGCTTCCACGTAAGATAATGTGGCGTTCTCTATCGTCTCTACCCCCTGTCTGTGATGGTCGAGTACTACGATGGACTTACACAATTTTAATAATTCCGGACATTCGGTAATGCTTGGTTTATTCACGTCAACGATGACGAGTACCGTTCCTGCTCCTGCAAGACTCTTAGCATACTCGCTGGATACCAGCATGTCCTCATCGTATTCTTCGGATAAGAATAAATCCCTAAGAGGCTGGACAGAAGTCGTCACATCATTTAATACGATATGCGCTTTACGGTCCAATTCTCTGGCAATACGGTAAATACCCACTGCCGCACCAAAGGAATCCACGTCAGGAATACGGTGACCCATAATAATAACGCGGTCCTTGCTGGTAATAATTTCTCTTAAGGCATGCGCCTTTACTCTTGCCTTTACTCTTGTATTCTTCTCAACCTGCTGGCTCTTACCGCCAAAGTAGGTAATGTTCTCTGTCGTCTTAACAATGGCCTGGTCACCGCCTCGACCTAACGCCAGGTCAATTGCCGTTCTGGCAAACTCATAATTTTGTAAATACGTAAGCCCATCCAAGCCAATACCGATACTGATGGTGACTGCCATTTCGTTACCGATATTTACTGTCTTAACTTCTTCCAGAATATCAAACTTATTTTCTTTTAACTGCATCACGGAACGCTTACGGAGAATAATAAGGTACTTATCCTTTTCAATCTTCTTGGCAATACCATCCAATGCAGAAATATACTTATTAATCTTACGGTCAATTAACGCCGTCAAGAGAGAACGGCGTACCTCTTCGACACTTTCCAATGCTTCATCATAGTTGTCCAAATATAAAAGTCCAACCGCTAACGACTGGGCATCGTTTTCCCTTAATGCAATCTTCAATGCAGTCACATCAAACAAATACACTGCTATCAGATATCCGTCGTAGCCCTCCGGACTGATAATATCACTATTTTGCGCCATCTCCTTAAGAGAAACCTTGTGGCACTTAACCTGATATTCACTGCCTTCATAGGAAATCTCAAATTCGGTGCTATCCACATCTAACGGAAGCTTATCCCGGGTAATCTCCGGAATCAAGGTAGAAAGAGCCTTGCGATATCCCTTTGGTTTATGTACTACTTCCTCAAATGCCCTGTTGGTCCAGAACACCTTGCCCGAATCATCCAATAACACATACGGGACTTCCAAATCACGCAATAATTTTCTCTGAATCTGACCATATTCCGTCGCAAAGCTGATTAGCTCATTCATGATTACCGGTTTGTTATTGCGGGAAAACAACCATACAATCAAGAAATAGAACAGTGTAAACACCGTCATAATCAGTCCCGAACGGACATCTACAAACCATAACGCCAGTGAAACAGCACTCAGAAGTATTCCTAAATAAATAGAGATTTGAAGATAGGACTTCAATACTCCTTTAATTTTAATCTTATTCTTCATGATATCCCCTATCCGAAAAAATTCGTAAAACAATTACAATTTACCTTTGCTATTATAACAGAAAGTACCCCTAAATTCTACATCTAGATAATGTGGTACGTCGCAGGTTCACAGAATATCTTGTCCTTTTCTACAAAAAGCCCCCTTTTCCCCCATTCACTTGTTCAAAACTTGAAAAAAACCAACACCTCCTCTATGATAGAATTAACTACAAAATACGAAAATCTGGAGGGTTTTATGGGTAAGTGGCAACGTTCATTTTTTCAGCCTAATCTGCCTCTTGGCAACGATGGGTATCGGGTTACGGCCTGCAAGGAACACATTGCGTTATCTAAGGCTGCGGCCAAAGAAGGCATGGTTTTATTAAAGAATGAAGAGGATATACTTCCTTTTGCCAAAGGTACCAAACTGGCATTATTTGGCAAGGGTTGTGTGGATTACGTAAAAGGCGGAGGCGGAAGCGGAGATGTAACCGTTTCTTATATTAAGAATTTATATGATGGATTTACAGAATTGGGGGATTCTGTTTCTATCTATCAGGAATTGGTGAATTTCTATAAAAATGATATTGATGCCCAGTATGTTGCCGGCAAGCTTCCGGGTATGACAAAGGAGCCGGCTCTTACCGACGAATTATGCAAAGGGGCACGTGCCTTTACTGACACTGCCGTCATTGCCATTTGCCGCTATTCCGGTGAAGATTGGGACAGAAAAAGTACTTATGACAAGCAGGAACCAAAGGAAGATGAACTTTTTGAAGATGGTGATTTTTACTTGTCCCATGCAGAAAAGGCCATGGTTAATCAGGTAAAAAAATACTTCGATAAGATTGTCGTTGTCCTGAACCTGGGTGGCATGGTTGATACGGAGTGGTTTTTCCATGATGCAAAAATCAAATCCGTTCTCCTGGCTTTCCAGGGCGGTATGGAAGGCGGAAGTGCCGCTGCCGAATTATTGTTTGGTATCGGTAGTCCTTCCGGAAAACTATGTGATACCTTTGCAAAACGATTGGAGGATTATCCTTCCTCATATAATTTCCATGAATCCAAGGATTATGTAGATTATACGGATGATATCTATGTCGGATACCGCTATTTTGAAACCATACCGGGCGCTTTTGAAAAGGTAAATTATCCATTTGGTTACGGTTTATCTTATACGACCTTTGCTTGGACTGTGATTTCCGTCACAGAATGTAACGGCATTGTCAATATTGACACCGCCGTTACCAACACCGGCAAAATGGCCGGAAAAGAAGTAATTCAGGTGTACGGAAGTGCTCCTCAGGGACTTCTTGGCAAAGCCGCTAAGAGTCTTGTTGCGTTTGAGAAAACGCGCCTCTTACTTCCGGGAGAAACCCAGCGAATAATTCTTACCTTCTCCATGGATAGCCTTGCTTCCTATGATGACCTTGGCAAGGTGCAGAAATCTGCTTATCTTTTAGAAAAAGGCGATTATGTACTTTACTTAGGTAATTCGGTCCGAAATGTTGAGAAGTTGGATTATATTTATAGTTTATCTGACAATAAAATAGTGGAACAACTATCTGCTAAATTAGTTCCTACTTCATTGAAAGAAAGAATGACGGCAGATGGTAGTATGGAAACACTTCCAATGTCAGAAGCTAACAATCCGAATGCATCTGAGATTACATATATGAAGGGCGAAGATTATGATTGTCTCTTCCCTGCAACCCGCGCTTTGCCGGGACGTTTCGGTTGGAAATCGCCATATAAAGAAAACTGTCGCCCACTCATTGATGTGGCAGAGGGCAAATTAACCTTAGAAGAATTCTTAGCCCAGCTTTCTGATGAGGATGTTGCTCATTTATTAGGCGGTCAACCTAGTACAAGTACAGCAAATACCTTCGGCATGGGCAATATGCCGGAGTATGGTATTCCAAATATTATGACTGCAGACGGTCCTGCCGGCTTACGTATTGAGCCTAAATGCGGCGTAAATACAACGGCATTCCCATGTGCAACACTTCTTGCCTGCTCATGGAACCGTGATATTGTCTATCAGGTGGGGGAAGCCGGTGCCAAGGAAGTAAAGGAAAATAATATTGCCATGTGGCTGACTCCTGCCATTAATATTCACAGAAGTCCTTTATGCGGACGTAACTTTGAGTATTATTCAGAAGACCCATTCTTAGCAGGTATTCTTGCCGCAGAGATGGTAAAGGGAATTCAATCACAGCATGTGTCAGCATCCGTGAAGCATTTTGCCCTTAATAATAAAGAGACAAACCGTAAGAACAGTGATTCCAGAGTATCTGAACGTGCTGCCAGGGAAATCTATCTTAAGGCATTTGAAATCATTGTAAAGAGCGCCGACCCTTGGTGTATTATGTCCTCTTACAATATTATCAACGGACATCGTGCGTCGGAAAATAAGGAACTGTTAACGGATATTCTCCGTGGAGAATGGGGCTTTAAGGGACTGGTAACAACTGACTGGTGGACTTATGCACAGCAATATAAGGAAATCAAAGCTCAAAATGATATCAAGATGGGCTGTGGCTATCCGGAACACATCTTAGAAGC
>JAZSEL010000031.1:0-46492 GCA_045531685.1 Lachnospiraceae bacterium
GAAGAAAAAGAAGGAATGAGTAAAGAGACGGCTTTTGTGGAAGCGAAAGCATGTCTGGTAAAATTTCTGGCGACTCAGAACATAGGACAAGTTGCTGTTACATTGTCAGAAGAGCTGCCCAAACAGAATCCAAACAGTGGAAAGTTCAAGCATATTATTAATGTGTAGAATGGTTCCAATTGCCAGGACGCATGGAGCTGAAAATAATTAAACGCAGTTTGATGGTGAGACAATTCAATGTTTTGCAGATTTCTAAGGAGATGCCTATGCTTACATATAGTAATACTTTATCAGTAAAAGAATATTGCGAATTGCGTGTGGCAGTTGAGTGGCAGGCAATAATAGAGGAACAGGTACAAGCGGGTTTACAGAACTCAGATTATATTATTGCTTGTCGGGATGGTAACAATATTGTTGGATGTGCCCGTATATTTTGGGACAAGGGCTATATTGCTTATCTGGCAGATGTAATGGTTAAACCACAATATCAAGGACAGGGAATTGGAAAGAGACTTGTTGAGGAATGCATTCATTACATTGATAAGCAGTTAAAGGATGGATGGCGAATAAAGATAGTAATTGTGTCCGCAAAGGGAAAAGAACAATTCTATGAGAAGTTTGGATTTCAGGTTCGCCCAAATGAGAGCAAAGGCGCCGGAATGCAGGTGTGGCGCAAGGAGGACAGCAATGGCAAAAGCAACAATTAGTGCGGAATTTCCGTGCGAAGTAGAGAAAGTATGGGAGTTGGTTACATCATTAGAAAATTATTCATGGCGAAGCGATTTGGATAAAATTGTAATAACAGTACCGCGAAAAGAATTTGAGGAACATACTGTGGATGGGTATGTTACAAAGTTTACAATTACAGCCTTTGAAGAATGTAAAAGGTATGAATTTGAAATGGAGAATGAAAATATGCAGGGCTATTGGGTTGGGTTGTTCTCCTATCAAAATGGTGTGACTGTAATTGAATTTACAGAAAATGTAACTGCAAAAAAATGGATTATGAAACCATTTGTGAGCAGCTATTTAAAGAAACAACAGATCAAATATGTCCGGGATTTAAGAGCGGCTTTGGAGGTATGATGGAAAGACGAATAATGAAAAATACCATGTGCAGTTCACTGTTGATATTCCTGCTACTGTTAATCGTACATGCATTTGAGGCATTGTGCTTGCGGTTAGATGAGACCGTTTTTGCAGAAAACTTTATCAATAAGGTGTTTGGAATTATAGTAATTTTCTGTGTGCTTCGCATGCTTAAGTGGAAGTGGTCAGATATTGGATTTTCAAAAAATGCAATTGCGAGATCAGTTTCTTTAGGGTTTGTGCTTGCTATATGTACTTTTTTTGTGGCATATGCTATAGAAATTCTTATTTTGAAAGGGCAGGGGCACCAAGTAAAGATCGGTATTTATACCACTGCATTTTCGCTTGTTGGGGATACTGCAATCAATACAGGAATTGGTTATATTTTGATGTGCATTTTTTTCAACATTATAAATGTCGTAATGGAGGAAGGTCTGTTTCGAGGACTATTTTTTAAACTTGTAAGCATTAACCATACGATGAAAACGGCAATTCTGTTTCAGTGCTTATTATTTGGGTTGTGGCATATTGTTACACCGCTCCATAATCTTATAGATGGTGATTTAGGGATTGGGGGATTTGTTGGACTAAGTATAGGCTATGTTATTTTGGCGGGACTCATGGGTATAAAGTGGAGTTTAATTTATAGAATGACAGGGAATCTATATGCAGGAATGGCAGATCATTTTTTCAATAATTGTATTGCTTCAAATTTGCTTCATGTTAGTACGGAGAGTGGAATTGATGAAATGATGATAATTCGAATAGTAATAGCACAAATACTTTCATTTGTATGTATTCTTATTGCTTTTCATAGATGGAATAAAAGTTAGACAAACTCGAATTTGGAGGCGGGAATAATAATGTCAAGATTAGAAGTAAATATAGAATATATTGAACAACGAACATTATACGGATTGTGGCAAAAGTCAAATGATAAAACCATTTCAAAAGATATAAAGGCTTTGTCTAAACAGTATCATACCGTGGTTTCAATGCCGGAGGGAAAGGTGTTACCCTATTTTGTCCTGTCCAGAAATTACGATGAAAAAAGCCATAATTCTGAATTGTTTATAGGCAGTGTGATTGAAAGAAGCGGTTTAGAGAGTTACGATCTTTCAGCCGGCGAGTATGCCAGAATCACAGTAAAGCCTAAATTGGGATTTTTATGGGGAGTTTCTATAGGAGAGGCAAAACAATATTTCTATACAAAATGGTTGCCAACAAGTTCCTTTGAAACATTGAATTTGGAATATGAATATCATACTGAAAAGAGTACAAAAAAACAACCGACGATTGATATTATCTTTTCCATTCAAAGAAAAACTATCAATTAAAGTTAGATAAATTTTAACTTTTTGTAACTCAACGGAGTGCTTCTTATCCGTTAAGAGAAAAGAGGGGAGCAGTATCGCACTTAAGGCAAAAGGAAGAGGCTATATTTTAAAGGTGAAATAGCAAAATAAGACAGGAGGACACTATTATGGCATTTATTCCACCAATTAAAATTATTAGAATGAGGAGGGTAGTTAAAAAACTTCGGGAAAGTGGTGCAGTTTCGGCGGAAACCGCAAAAACATTAGTAGAAGCAGGGATAAAAAATCCCAATAGGTTTAGCCGTTTTACGGACAGAATGGTTCGAAAAGGCATAATAAAGAAGACCCATGAAGGAAAGTACTATATTGATTAAATGTTGGTACTTTGAAAGGGAGCCAATACTTGAAGAATGATTGATGAAATAATTTCTATAGTTGCAGATATTGCAGATTTTTTTATTAATATATGGATAGATAAAATTTTTAGACGAAAGAAGGAAGATGAAGAAAAATCCAATTAGAATGAAAAGGACTACCGTGTTGGTTTTGCTACTGATTTTAGTGCTTAGTCTGGCTGGTTGCAACAATAGATATATGGGCTATATTATCGAAGATGAGCCAAGCACTCAGAATCAAGAAATTGAATCATATAATGATGAAAAACTCAAGTTGTCTAAAACTACTGCAATCGCTCAAGAACCCCCAATGCAACGGAAAGTAGCGAAAAAACACCCAAATGACAACAAATGTTTCTTGTTTTGTAAAGGTTATTTTACTACTCTTTGAGGCAAGCAAGAGAGCTTAATAACATAATCTGGGAGGATAAAAAATGACTTTAGAAGAACAAATCAGAAATTGCAGGAAACAGGCAGGTATATCCCAAGAGAAAATGGCAGAAATGATTGGCGTATCAAGACAAGCTATTACAAAATGGGAGAATGGAACGGGCACACCGGATATAGCAAATTTAGTTGCCATAGCCGAGTTGTTTCAAATTTCGTTAGATGAGCTTTTGTTGAACGAAAAAAGAGGAAAGAAACAATCGGAATATTTATACGAAAGCATAACGGAATATGATATTGATGGAATAAAAAGCTATGATATTAAATTGGGTGGCGTACATACGGTAATGCTTAGTGCCTCTGAGGGAGAAAAAATTAAGATATCTCTATTTTCAAACATCATAAAAGAATTACAGAGTAATTATAAAATTAGAATAGATGATGTTAAAAATCGAATCGACGTTGAACTCCAAAGGTTAAATGGGGCGACAGAAGCAGATGCAAAAGAAAGTATGGTAATCCGGATTGATATTCCACAAAAGTACATCGGCAAGGTAGAAATGGCTGTGAATGCCAAGAAGATGGAACTGTTGGATGTCGAATGTGAGAGTATTGAGTTTGACGGAAAAGTAACAGAAGTGGGTCTCAAGGGATGTAAGGGTATCGTAGAGATAAACTGCAATCTGGATATGTCAATTGATGTTGTTTCCCATGAAGGGGCTATTGAAATCAATCAGGTTTCTGCGACATCAAAAATAAAAGTTCCGCCTTATTTTGCTTTCCGGGCAAAGAAAAAAGGTTTTGGGACAGCCATATATTATGAAATGCAAGGCAGACGGGTAGAAGATTTTTCTTCAGAAGATGCGGACAATTATATTGAATTGAATGGTATGAAGAGCGAACTGTTCATTACCAGAGAGGAGGCGTAAGATGGAACGTTATACTTACAGACCCCTTCGATTCTATATTACGGTATTTTCTGTAACATGGTTTTTTTGGTTGATAGCCATATTATGCAAAGAAGAGTCATTGCTATTTTTGTTCATGTTTCTTGGATTGATAACTCCGGCTGTAGTAGCCGTTGTTACTGTATTTACATCAAAGAGCAAGGCATTGAAACAGGATTTTAAGAGGAAGATTGTTGGTTTCTATCGGATAAAACCACGATACATTGCTCTTGCGGTTTGCTTGTTTGCTGTAGTTGTAGCGGCGTCTATAGGAACATCAGTATTGTTTGGTGGTTCTGTTAAGCAATTCTCTTTTACGGAAGATTTTTCGTTTTCTATAGGAGGCACCTCTGCTTTGCTTACTATACTTCTGGCATCCAGCATAGAAGAATTAGGCTGGAGAGGATATGGAGAAGATGCTGTTGGTGCGTACCATAATTGGTTTAAGGAGTCCATTATCTTTGGTGTGATATGGGCCTGTTGGCATATTCCGCTGTTTTGGATTCCGGGCACATATCAATACGGTCTTAAAGAAATGGGGATTATTTATGTGTTAAATTTTCTTTTGAGTGTAATTCCCCTCGATTTTTTACAGACATGGGTATATGTAAAGAATAACAGAAGTATGTTGGCGACAATAATTTTCCATATATTTATTAATATCATGCAGGAAAAAATTAACATGACTCCGGAAACAAAATGTATAGAAACATTTTTTGTTATTATTGCAGCCATTGTTATTGTACTTACCAATAAAGAGTTGTTTTTTGAGACGGAGCATGTGGGAAATCTTTTGGAAGAATAGGATTTTGAATTGAAAGTAGGAGGGAAAACAAATGAAACTTTGCATTGTAACAGCTCCATGCAGAGTCTGAGGAGACTGCATGGAGGAACAGCGATAGCTGATATCCTCAGACTTTGCTTCTGTTTGAAAAATGGATGATATGAAAAGGAGCAAAGAAATGAAAAGAATGAAGAAAAATGAATTATACCAATTGAAAGATTTTTTAATACTTTGGAGTACCCAGAGTATATCCCAGCTTGGCAGTAGTATCACGACGTTCGCACTGACATTATGGTTGTATGAGAAGACCGGTTCTGCATTGAGTACCGCAGCACTTACCATATGCTCTTATGCACCATATGTGTTAATGAGCATATTTGCCGGAGCATTGACAGACAGATTTGATAAAAAGAAAACGATGCTTGTTTGTGATGTGTTGGCTGTACTTTGTACCATGGCAGTATTTGGTCTGTACAATACCAATCACTTGATGGTATGGCATCTGTATGCATTAAATGCGATTTCAGGATTAATGAACACGGTACAGCAACCGGCATCAGAAGTTGCAATGACCCTTATCATTCCCGAAGAGCATTATCAAAGAACAGGTGGTCTTCGTTCGTTGTCGAGGTCACTGATTTCCATATTAAATCCTTTGATTGCAACAGCGCTGTACTCTTTTATCGGGCTTAACGGCGTAATAGCTGTAGATGTGGGAAGCTTTATTATTGCATTTGTGGCATTGCAGTTTTTTGTTACGATTCCGGAGAGCAAAAGTGAAAGAAAAGAAAGTGTACTTGTTCTTGCAAGAGAGGGAATTGGATTTTTAAAAGAAAATCCAATGATTATGACATTAATATTGTTCATGTCAGGCGTTAATTTGGTGGCTTCTGCTTTTGATGCCACATTACCGGGCTACGTGATTCCGAATCCAAAGGGCGGTCAGGCTGTTCTTGGAATCATTACTTCTTGTTCCGGTATAGCAATGGTCATTGGTAGCCTTGTTGTTTCTGCTTTGCCTAAGCCGAAGGATAGGGTAAAAGTGGTATATTTGACAATGCTGTTTTCGTTGGGAACGGAAAACTTTTTATTGGCTTTTTCCAGAGAACCGTTATTGTGGTGTATTGGACAGATTATTGGCTGGGTACTTGTGCCGGTTATGAGTGTTAACTTGGAAATAATTCTTAGGAACAGTATTCCGGTGGAATTACAAGGACGTGTTTATGCGTGTCGCAATACATTCCAGTTTTTTACCATACCAATCGGATTATTTATGGGTGGTTTAATGGTGGATAATGTATGTGAACCATTTATGGCTACATATGGGAATTCCCCGGTTTTAGCAACACTTTTTGGCATGGGCAAAGGCTCGGGAGCTGCACTTATGATGTTTATACTTGGTATGACCGGAAGTTTAATTTGTATTTTTACAGGTAAGAAGCTGAGAAAGTATCAGTATATTGAAGAGTAAATATAAAGGGGCGATTAGTTCGCCCCTTTTTTCTTTTACAAAAATGCAATGATTTTTAAAGCATAAAACATAGTGAAAAATAGTGTAAAAATAGTGAAAAAATAATGGAAACTTTAAGCTAAATAGGATATACTTTTATTAGAGTAAATCAGATGAAGAGGCAACGTATATGATAAAAGTCACATTAACCAACGACATATTAAAAAAAATATCTGCGATTGATGAAAATAGATTTTTATTAAGTACGATTGAGTTGCCGGCAATGACTAAGAATAGATTGCGTAAGAATTCCAAGAAGAAGAGCTCTTATGCGTCAAATAAAATTGAGGGGAATCCACTTAGTGAGAAGCAGGCAGATGAGGCAATCGAGAGGGACGAGCATAAGCATTTTTTGAAGCCGGAGCAGGAGATTAGAAATTATTTTCTTGCGTTGAATTTTCTTGAGGAAAAGTTGAAAAGGAGAGAAGTTTTTTCGAAGGAAATGATTCTTGAAGTGCAGGCAATGGTTGAAAAGGGCGCATCAAAAGAAAAAATAGGACTTAGGGGAGCGATGCCTCCGGGAGTGTTATTTGCAGTATATGATGCCAATACGGGGACACCGGATTATATTCCGCCTGAGTATTCAGATATTCCGGGTCTATTGGATGAATTGGTAGATTATGTAAACACAACGGACGATCATCCACTTATAGTGGCAGCAGTAGTTCATTATCAATTGGTTACGATACATCCGTTTGAAGATGGAAATGGAAGAACCGCGAGACTTTTGTCCGGATATGTCTTAGATTTTTATGGGTATGGATTTAATGGAATTGGTTCATTGGAAGAATATTTTGCTTATGACCCGGATGAGTATTATGAATCGCTTCAAATGGGACTTCCGGTATTATATTATTCAGGAAGAGAGAATCCGCCCCATCCGGAAATTTGGATAAATTATTTCTTGCGCATGGTAGAATTGTATTCGAAAAAAGTTTGTGAAGTGTCAAAAGGGGCACAAGAAGATGATTTGGATGGAAGTTTATCCTATTTAAACATAAAGGAGAAGGAGTTGTTGGTATTTCTTTTGAAAAAGAGAATGCTAGAGTTCACACCAATTGAAGTGAGTAAAATGCTTGGGGTAACAAATAAAACAATTATTAACCGATGTGTAAAGCTTACTAGTAATGGATTTCTAATTCCAAATATTGTAAAGCAAAGAGTGCGTTCGTACTCGCTAAGTGAGTTTGCGAAGAGGAATCAAAAAATTATTCTTTCTAAGATTGGTAAGTGACCTGATAGGAGATGGTAATGGGTATGAATGGTCCGATGAATGAAAAAATGGAACGTCCAAAGAATACAGAACATCCGGTAGATATGCCGCCGGACAGACGAATGAAAAATAGAGAGGGCACTTTCCGATAAGGGAAGTGCTCCTTTTGTATTGCCTATTGAATAACTATCACCACAGTGATACAATAAGAACAAGGGATGGAGGATTGAAAATGGATAAGTTGATTAAAATATACCATGGCTCAGAAAAAATCATTAACCAACCAATATTCGGTGCCGGTAAAACCAATAATGATTTTGGGATTGGTTTTTACTGCACTGAAAGTGAAGAATTAGCGAAAGAATGGGCGGTATCTTCTTTGTGTGATGGATTTTCAAATTGCTATACCTTAGATACTGAATATTTGAATGTATTGAATTTAAATAGTCCGGAGTATACGGTTCTCAATTGGATTGCAGTTTTAGTGGAGCATCGACTATTTTCCATTAAAACTCCGGTAGCAAGAAGAGCAAAGCAGTACTTAATAGATAACTTTAGTGTCAATGTAAATGCATTTGACTTGATTGTAGGTTACCGTGCGGACGATTCTTATTTTGATTATGCGGAAGCATTTATTAACAATGGGATTACAGTAGAACAGCTTGCACAGGCTATGCAGCTTGGAAAATTAGGGGAACAAATTGTCCTAAAATCAAAGTTCGCTTTTTCTAAATTAAAATACGAAGGATTCGATGTAGCAGGAAAAGATAAATACTATGTGTTACGTAAGTCTAGAAATGATGAAGCAAATCAGCAGTATTTTAATATGCTTGAAGAAGAAAGTGATGGTTTGTACATTCAGGACATTATGAGAGGAGGCATCAAAAACGATGATGCACGCATACCAAGAAATATATTTGAGTAAAGCGCAGTCTGTGCTGGGGGATGCATTTGATTATGCGGTAAATGTATGTGGAATTCCGGCAGCAGACTTTATTAAGCTTTTTGTTGCAAGTTCTATAAGCAAGCGTATGGAAAATGGGGAGCCGGCTTATCTTGCAGGGAAAAGCGGTATGGAAACAGCAAGAGATATTGTTGTGGAGACAAAAGGGCTGGAGCTTTGTATAGAATTACATGAACACTTTGAACGCTCGAAGGAATATTGGATTGGATGGGCTGTTGCGTATTATCAATGGTTTTCCGGAAGAAGGTACAGTGAGATTTTCGAGGCTGTTTCCTTTGAGGAACTGCAAAAAATGTACTATACTCTTCATGAGGCAGATGTGTCGAAATTTGTTGATATTATGGATTCGCGAATGCGGGAAGTTTTTGCAGAAACCAATTTAAAAAGAATTCGTACTATGTATGGATGTACGCAAGCGGAGCTGGCGGAGATTTCAGGAGTAAGTCTTCGTTCTATCCAGATGTACGAACAGAGGAATAAGGATATTAATAAAGCAAGTGTAGATACGATATACCGCCTTGCAAAGGCTTTGGGATGTACAATAGAAAATTTAATAGAAAAATAGCTTACGGAGTAACTATGTATTTGATATCCATTTATTTTGATGAAAAAACGAATAAGAATATTCAAAACCTGATTACTAAGGTAGCGAAAAAGACCGGGAACGATTTTATGTTAGAGGGAAATGTTCCCCCACATATTACGGTTTCTGCTTTTGAGACAAAGCAGGAGACGGAGGTGTCAGAACGGTTGGCAGTCGTTGCAAGTGGCTTGCAACAAGGGAAACTACGCTGGGTATCCGTGGGCTCTTTTTTACCGAATGTTATTTTCATTGCACCGGTTTTAAATGAGTATTTGCAGGATATGACGCAGAGCATCTATGATAAAATGGAGAATGTGGAAGAGACTATTATGAATCCGTTTTATCGTCCATATCAGTGGGTGCCGCACACAACAATCGGAAAACTCATGACTAAGGAACAGCTGAGAGATGCTTTTGAAGTATTACAGGAGCAGTTTGTGCCATTTGAAGGGACGGTAACACGAATCGGTCTGGCAAAAACCAATCCCTATACAGAATTAGCATTATTTGATTTGAGATAGAAGAAAGCAGGAGTATATTATGGAAAAAACAAATGTAATGAGAATATTGGATCAGAAAAAAATTCCATATGAAGCATATACTTATGTAGATACGGATGCCATAAGTGGTGTGGAAGTAGCAGAGGTTCTTGGACAGAACCCCAATCAGGTGTTTAAGACATTGGTTACCGTTGGAGCCTCTAAGCGTAATTACGTGTTTGTGATACCGGTATGCGCAGAATTGCATCTGAAAAAAGCAGCTAAAGCTGTTGGGGAAAAGAGCATTGAGATGATTAAGTCCAAAGAACTTTTACCCCTTACGGGTTATATTCATGGAGGATGTTCTCCGATTGGAATGAAAAAATTGTTTAAGACCGTGATTCATGCTTCGGCAGAGGATTTTTCAACCATTATTTTCAGCGCCGGCAAAATTGGCTATCAGGTGGAAGTGGCACCGGCAGATTTAAAGAAAGTAGTTCCATACATATTTTCAGATGTTGTGTGTGAATAGATAAAAACTGGTAAAAAGTAGAGAAACCGTAGGTAAACTATGGGTCGGGCAAACTAAACCATAGGTCGGTTGAGTAGATGAAGGGGGAAGTGATACGATGCAAACATCAAAAACAAGGAGGAGCGAGCAAATGAAAAAACAGACGCTTGGTATGATGATTTCATCATTAAGAAAAGAAAAAGGAATGACACAGTTGGAATTGGCAGAGAGAATGGGAGTAACCGATAAGGCGGTTTCCAAATGGGAAAGAGACTTGTCCTTCCCGGACATCAATTCGATTCCCAAATTAGCAGAGATATTTGAAGTGTCAGTAGATGAACTGATGCAGGTTAAAACGGACACAAAGGAAAATATCGGCAAGAATAAAGTAGACGAAATTGTAGATACCGTGTTAAAAGCAATGGGTGTTGCCATGGGAACGGCGGTAGTGGTTTTATCAATTTTGGGAGAACTGGAAACAAACACGGCATGCTTACTGCTTGGTATCGGTTTGGTAAGTGTATCAATTTGTTTACTTAAAAATCAAAAGGAAGAATAATAAAAAAACACTTGACTCTCCCCCTTAGGGGAGAAATTAGAATCCTTCTTGTAGAGAAAACAAGGAGGATTTTTTTTATGAAAGAAAATTGTATTGAAGTACAGAATGTCAGTAAATCCTTTGCAGGAAGGAAAGTGGTGGATGGATTGACATTACATGTAAAAAAGGGGGAAACCTTTGGACTCCTGGGGCATAATGGAGCAGGGAAAAGTACTACGATTGAAATGATTCTGGGAATCAAAAAACCGGATGAAGGAAGCACCTCGATTTTACATAAGGATGCTGCAAAAAACAGAAAGTATGTCTTTGAACGGACGGGAGTACAGTTACAGTCTTCTTCTTATCAGGATGGTCTTAGGGTGGATGAAGTATGTGAGGAGTATGCCTCATTATATGAAAAACCGGCAGAATACGGACAACTCTTGAAGACGTTTGGCCTGGATGGTCTGGTAAAAAGTCCGGTTATGAAACTATCGGGAGGAGAGAGACAAAAACTGTCGGTAGTTCTTGCGCTTATTGGTAATCCGGAAGTGGTTTTTTTGGATGAATTGACAACGGGGTTGGATGTGGCCGCCAGAAGAGAAGTATGGAGAACATTAAAGCAACTCAAAGAGAATGGAATGACTATCTTTTTGACAACTCATTATATGGAAGAAGCAGAAAATCTGTGTGATAGGATTGCCTTGATTAAGAAGGGTAAGAAGTTGGCAGAGGGAACAGTGGAAGAAGTGGTAAAGAATTCTCCGTATGATAATTTGGAGGAAGCATATTTATGGTACATGGGTGAGGAGGTTGAACTTTAATTATGAAACGTTTTTTGACATTGTATAAAATTGAACAGAAACTTTTTCTCAGAAGTGGAGATGTGTTTGTCTTCAATCTGTGTATGCCGGCTGTAGTCATGCTCTTGATTGGCATGATTGCAGGTAGTAAAATGGCAGGAGAGAGTAATATGACATATCTCCAAAGCTCTTTTGCTGCTATTTGTGCTGTAGGAATCTGTTGTAGTGCATTTATGAGTATTCCTATTGTAATTGTGGATTATCGTGATAAAAAGATATTGAAACGTTTATATTGCAGTCCGTGCAGTCCGGTAAGACTTCTTTTGGCAGACGTGATGTGCAGTGCCGTTACGGCAGCATTATCAGCAATTATTGTCAGTATTGTTGCATGTGTATTTCTGGGATATCGTATGGAAGGAAGTGTATCGGCTTTTGTGGGCGCTTGGTTTTTAACGATGATTTCCATGTTTTCTATCGGTCTTTTAGCAGCAAGTATTTGCAGAACTACAAAGATGCTCAATGTGGTAACAAGTATTTTATATTTTCCGATGCTTCTTTTCAGTGGAGCAACGATTCCCTATGAACTGTTTCCAAAGGGATTGCAGGTAGTAGCGGATGTAATGCCTCTCAGTGTAGGAATTCGTATGATGAAGGCAGTGAGTATGGGAGTGTCTCCGGAAAATGTAGTGAGGGATTTCATGATTCTTGTGGCGATTACAGGTGTTTGTAGCACAATAGCAGTAAAAACCTTTAAATGGGAGTAGAAGTTATTATGAGAATGTACGAAGAGCATGAAAAATGTGATTTGCAAGTAGAGAGTCATTTATACAAAATCGGGATGTTTGCACAAATGAATCATATCACGGTAAAGACACTTCGTTTTTACGAGGAGCAGGGATTATTATTCCCTGCTCATGTAGATGAGGAAAGTGGGTACCGTTATTATACATTGGATCAGATGGCTACGATTCATCAGATTACGGCATTGAAACAGGCAGGATTTACCTTGGAAGATATCAAGAATATTAATGGAGGTAATGATGAAGAATTGCTTCTTCAGAAGAAAAAAGCGCAACTACTTTCTAAGATAGCAGAATTAACCCATCAGATTGCAATTATTGATACCTATTTATCAGATAGAGAGCAGAGTCTTGCAACACCGATACTAATAAAAACATTGCCGTCTGTATATGTTGCTTCTATGACAGAAACCATTGAATCCTATGATGCACTGTTTACGATTATGCCTAGAATGGGTAATGAGATGGAGTTGGCAGGTTGTGAATGTGCATTGCCTGAATATTGCTTTACAAGGTATCTGGATGATGTTTACAAGGATAAAGGGATTTTGGTTGAGACCTGCGAAGCGGTTACAGAGATGAAGGAGGATAGGGATGGGCTTAAGTTTAAGGTAATTCCGGAAACGAAAGCCGCTTGTATTTTTCACAAGGGTTCCTACGACAGCCTTCCGAAGTCCTATGCTGTAATATTAAAATATATTGAAGAAAATGGATATACCATCTGTGGTCACATCCGTGAGAGTTATATTGACGGTGTGTGGAATAAGGATAATCCGGAAGAGTGGTTGACAGAGATACAGGTTCCGGTAGAAAAGAAGGATTAAGGAATTGGAAGGTATCTATATTTTTAGGGTGGCACATAGTGTCGCCCTATTTTTATTTGACAAAACTAATGCGATTAGTTAAATTAAAAATAAGATTAGCAGACTAACCTAAGAAGAGGAAAAGGCGATGGCAAGAGCAGGACTGGATAGGAATCTAATAATTGAGAAGGCAGCAGCATTAGCAAATAATGTAGGATTGGAAAATGTTACTTTAAAGCTAATTGCGGAGAAGTTTGGAATACAGACCCCATCTTTATACAACCATATAAAAAGTCTTGATGAATTAAAGAAGGGACTTATGCTGTATGGTTGGAAACAATTGGAAAAAGAACTTCTTTTGGCGGTAGCCGGAGTGAGCGGTTATGACGCAATGAGAACTATGTGCTATGCATTTTATGAATATGCAACCACGAATCCGGGAGTATTCAATGCCATGCTTTGGTATAACAAATTTCAGGATGAAGAAGCGAAAAATGCAACGAAGCAATTGTTTATTGTGTTATTCAAGGTAATGGGAACATTAAACCTTTCGGATGAGACCATCAACCATTTAATCCGAACCTTTAGAGGATTCTTAGAGGGATTTGCGTTGCTTGTGAATAACGGAGCATTTGGAAATCCAATCTCTATCAAGGAAAGTTTTGACTTGTCGGTGGAAGTATTGCTAAACGGGATAAAAGGATTGGAAGAAAAATAAGGGAGATTTTAGGAATGGAAAAAACGATTATTTTAGAAACAGAGAGATTACTTTTGCGTAGATATACCGCAGAAGATTTGGAAGATTTATATGAATATTTGTCAGATGATGAAGTGGTGCAATATGAACCATATAAGGCTATGACAAAGAAGGAAGTTGAGGATAACCTGAACTGGAGAATTGGAACTGATGAGATGGTAGCAGTGGAATTGAAAGATAACCATAAAATGATTGGTAATGTATATCTTGGAAAAAGGGATTTCAATTCTCTTGAAATAGGTTATGTATTCAATCGGAACTATTGGGGAAAGGGATATGCAAGGGAGAGTTGCGAAGCTGTAGTAAAACATGCCTTTTTGAATGGAGTACATAGGGTATTTGCAGAATGTGACCCGAATAATGTGAGCTCTTGGTATTTGTTGGAAGCGCTTGGATTTAGAAAAGAGGCACATTTTAAACAGAATGTTTACTTTTGGACAGATGAAGAAGGAAAGCCGATTTGGAAAGATACCTATGTGTATGCCATATTACAAGAAAATGTCTAAATATGAGGAGGAACTATGAGAGAGAACATAAGAATTGTAGAAGAACGAATTTCAGCAGAGGAATATATTGATTTTTTGAAAAGAACAAATTTAGGTTCACAGTACCCGAAGGAACGCTTTACAGACAGAATTGCAAAGCTTGTTACAACAGTGTCTATTAGTCTTGTAGCCAGAAATGAACAGGGTGTTGCTGTGGGAGTGTTATTTGGGCTAACGGATTTTGCCTATTGGCTCTATGTAACCGACCTCGGTGTAGATAGAGACTATGAAGGTCAGGGAATAGGAAGACAGTTAATGAAAACAGCACACGAAATAGCCGGTGGCGAAAAAGATATTGCTGTCTATTTGATTGCAAATGAGGATGCAATACCATTTTACGAGAAACTGGGAATGAAAAAGGCGGATGATGTAATGCAGTATAACAAGATTGAGTGGACCGGATTCGTAGTGGAATAATAAGTATAGTGGATATGGTTACATTTTGCCGTAATTAGGTACTATTATTCGACTGGAGGAAAGGTATAAGATATGGCATAAAGAATAAGAGGGAAAGAAAAGAACATTTATTGCCGATTAAGCCAGAAGATAAAAAGTAAATCCTACGGAGCGTGGGTTCCAATTGTCCTGAAACAGTTCCGGATGTTGCATTTGAGCTTTTGAAGAAACTGGTAGGAGAAGAACAGATGAAAGGGCATTGTATACAAAGCAAGCTTCAGATGAAGGGTGATTTGAGTTATGTAAACAAATTTTACCTACTATAATTGATTAATAATGTAGTTGAGTAGGTAAAAAGTTTATATGAAGAGCTTATTGAAAGAGAAAAATTGAGATTTTGAGCCCAATGCAGACGGAGTTTACCTACATAAATGAAAAAGTTAATTTATAAGTAGGTATTTTGAACACATAAATATCAAAAAGGAAATATCGGAATACCTACTGTTTTTGAGAAATAGTGAGTGTAGTAGGTAAGTAGCAATTGTGGTGCAACTTTTTACCTACTAGTTTGCATGACGAGCAGGGATAGTGGGTAAATGAAGAGCATTTCTCTTATTAATAGATGAAAAGAGTTCAGGGCTATGAAGTAATAGTATAAGAATATTAAGGAGGATTTGACAATGAAGAAACTATTTGAAAAGCATGAAAGTCTGGCATGTATCCTATTAATTGTTTTTTATGTAATAATCAATTCTTATTGCATGAATAACTTGGGATTAGAGGATTACCGGAGTACATTGATTAATACGATTTTATCCGGTGCTTTATTCCTGTTAGTAGTAAAGCTTGGCAGAACAGAGTATTACGGATTACAGAAAGTAGCAGATATGAAAAAATATCTGTATTTTATTCCGTTGCTGATTATTGCAGCTGTTAATTTAACAAATGGTTTAAACATTAATCATACACCAATTGCTATTGTATTCTATATGTTAACAATGGTTAATATTGGCTTTATTGAGGAAATGCTTTTTAGAGGTTTTCTGTTCCGGATGATGGAAAAGGACAATTTAAAAAGCGCAATGATAGTAAGTTCCATTACATTTGGTATGGGACATATTGTTAATCTGCTCAACGGAAGGGAAATGGCATCAACCTTATTCCAGGTGTGTTATGCCATCATCTTGGGTTACATGCTGGTAATCATTTTTTACAGAAGCAAATCCATTATTCCATGTGTGGTTTTCCATGCATTGATTAATGCACTTTCTGTATTTAATGTGGAAAAAGAGCTGTCATACCTTAAGTCATCGGTTTTTGTGGTAATCATTCCGTTGATATATATATGGTATATTCATAGGAACGTGAAAGAATAAAGGTATAGATAAATGGAAGTAGTAACATTTACAAGGGAGCATCTTGCGAAAGCGCAGGAATTGGCTCTTGAAAATTATAGGGAAGAACGAGAAACGGTAGGAGTATTGCCCCAGATGGATACAGTGCCGGATTTGTCGGATTTTGCAGATAATGGATTGGGAGTAGTGGCGGTTGAAAGTGAAAGAATGCTTGGCTTTATTGGGTGTTTCAATCCGTGGGAACAAGCATTTGATTCTAAAGCAAGGGGAACGTTTACTCCTATTCATGCCCATGGTTGTGTGAAAGAGAATAGGGATAAAATATACCAAAGAATGTATCAGAAAGTGGCAGATACATTGGTAAAAAAAGGTGTGTTGTATCATGCAATCGGATTGTATGAGCACGATAAAGATGCTATCTATGCCTATTTCCACAATGGATTCGGACATCGGTGTTCGGATGCAATACGTAAAATGGAAGTGCTCTCCCATATTAAGCCAGTAGAGGGTATTGTATTTGAAGAAATTGCATCGGGGGAAGCAAAGGTAGTCCGTGAACTTAGAAGAGAACTGAGTATACATATGGGTGAGAGCAGCTGCTTCATGTACACTGCGGAAAATGAATTTGAGAATTGGGTTAAAGAGAGAGAATGCAACGGAAATCGTCTGTTTGTTGCTAAAGAGGATGGAAAACCTATTGCATTTATTGAAATCAGTGATGAAGGAGAAACATTTGTCGCAGACCATAAAAAGATGCAGAATATATGCGGAGCATTTTGTCTTCCTGAGTATAGGGGAAAACATATTTTTCAGAACTTGATAAATTATGTAATTGAGATTTTGTCTAAGGAAGGATTTGAGTATTTGGGAGTAGACTACGAAAGCTTTAACCCTACAGCATTTCATTTCTGGACAAAGTATTTCGAACCTTATACATGCAGTGTGACAAGACGTATTGATGAATGTGTGTTGAAAAGATAGAAAAAGGAAGTGTAAAAAGTGGAACCAATTATTACATTAAAACATGTCTCAAAGGAATTTAAAGTATTAAACAGACATGAAGGATTAAAGGGGAGTATCAAGGATCTGTTTTCGAGGGATTATAACATAATAAAAGCGGTGAATGATATTTCCATGGAGATTATGCCGGGGGAAATCTGTGGATATCTGGGACCAAACGGTGCTGGGAAGTCAACAACAATTAAGATGATGACGGGGGTTTTGGAACCGACAGCCGGAGAAATTATTGTAAATGGCAGAGTGCCGTATAAGGACAGAACAGAAAATGCACAGAATATTGGTGTTGTATTTGGACAGCGTTCCCAGTTATGGTGGGCATTGCCATTAATTGAGTCTTTTAAGTTGCTTAAGGATATTTATCAAATTGAGGACAAGCAATACAAAGACATGATGGAATTATATGAGTCCTTAGTTGATATTAAGAGCTTGTATAGTAAGCCGGTTAGGCAGATGTCCTTGGGACAGAGAACTTTAAGTGACATTCTGGCAGCATTTTTACATAATCCGGGTGTAGTATTTTTAGATGAGCCAACCATTGGTCTGGATGTATCAATGAAGAGTAAAATCCGTGATTTAATAAAGGCATTGAATCAGGAAAAGAATACGACAGTTATTTTGACTACCCATGATATGGGAGATGTAGATGCCCTTTGTAAACGAATTGTTATTATTGATAAAGGAATTATGCTTTATGACAATTCGATTGATAATCTCAAGAGCTTTTTTGGGGCGTATCGCACCATGCGTCTGCGTTTTACCAAGAATGCTTCGGAATTAACGGAAGAAGCATTACAAAAACAGGCAGAAGAATTGCGCTTGGATTTGGCACTGAAATATCCAACGGTAAAATCCTTAAGTGTGTCAGTGGATGAGGATTGGATTGATGTACTTTTAAATGAGGATGAGATTCCGCTTATGAAGGTAATGCATCATATTCAGGAAACAAAGAAAATCTATGATGTGCAGTTAAAGGAAATTTCAACAGAAAGTGTCATTAAAAAGATATATGACAAAGAAATTGAATAGGTGAAGAGATGAAGAAAAAAGTATTAAAATATCTTTCCCTTCTCAGGGTCGGAGTGTTGGAAGAAATGCAATTCCGGCTTGGAGCGGCGGTAAGATTATTTGGAAATATTATTTACCTGATTATCATCTATTTTCTGTGGAAGGCCATTTTTGACAGTTCGCCGACAGAAGTGGTAAATGGAATGACTTTTTCGGATACTATGATTTATCTGGTGCTTGCTTCCGCATTATTTTCTACTATGGAAATGTATGTAACATGGCAGATGGGACGAAGTGTGCAATCCGGAAATATTGTAATGGACTTGTTGCGTCCTATGGGATATACAACGTATAACTTATTGGTTTTCTCAGGAAATACATTGGTATCAGTTTTTGTGAATCTGATTCCGACAATGCTAATTGTTTATTTTATTACCGGTGGCGGATTTGCGCTGTCCTGGAATTTGTTGTTTTTTGCAGTAGCAGTATTTATAGGAACGATTTTGAACTTCTTTATTAACTTTTTTGTGGGAGTAATCTGTTTTTACACAGAGTCCATATGGGGAATTAATATTATGAAGGAAGTAATTGTAATGCTGCTTTCGGGGGCAAGTATTCCACTTGCCTTTTTCCCGGAAAAATTGCAACAGATTGTGTATTATCTGCCGTTTCAGGCAATCTATAATACACCGTTAACAATATTAATTAATAGAGAATTATCTGTTAACACAGTGGTAAGCATGTTGGGAATTCAGATATTCTGGCTTGTGGTTATGGGAGTAATCAGCCAGATGTTTTTTAGGATATCCGTAAAACGAATCACGGTAAATGGTGGTTAAGGAAGAGGATTTTATGAATCAGAAATTGAAAAAAAGGGGATTGCGCTTTTATGCAAATATCTATTTTAAGGTAATTGCGCAGGACTTTAAAAGTAAAATGAGTTACCGGGCAGATTTTATTATTTCTACCATCGGTATGATTATGACAAATATTTCGGGGTTCGTTGCGTTTTATATTATGTTTCAGAATTTTGAAACCATTAACGGTTGGAATTATTATGAGATGCTGTTTTTATATGGCTTTTCATTGATTGCGCTAACCCCGATGCAGTGTTTATTTGATAATAACTGGAGTCTTAGGTATAAGGTATATGAAGGAGATTTTATTAAGTATTGTTTCCGCCCAATCAATATTTTCTTCTATTTTATCTCGGAGGTATTTGATGTAAAAGGGCTGGGCCAGTTGTTTATGGGAAGTCTTACCCTTGCGTATGCGTGGAATAAACTGGCGTTGCCTTTCACGATTGGAAGAGCAGTATTACTGGTAATAGCACTTGTTACAGGTTCTTTATTTATGATTGCGATTATGAATCTGGCAGCAGCGACTTGTTTTTGGATTGTTAATTCCGGATATGTAATGGTTACTGTGTTTAAGTTCACAGATTATGCCAAGTATCCGGTTACCATATATCAGGGAGCATTCAGGATACTATTTACATTTATTATTCCAATTGCCTTTGTAGCGTATTATCCAAGTTATATTTTTTTGCGTCCGGGAATACCATTCCTTACCTGTGTTTCACCTTTATTTGGAATCTTCTGTTTTTGGGTGAGCTATAAGGTATGGATGCTTGGTGCTAGTCGATATGCAGGGACAGGGAATTAAGGAGACTGGATATGTGGAAGGAAGAAGGGAAAAAGCCGGTTCTGAAATATTTGATATAAACCTTTGGAATTAGCTGGAGTGCAATGTTTCTGATGCTGGGAGATGAAGTATGGATTCCGGTTTCGGTGCAGGCACATCATTCATTTGTGGATGGACTGCATATTGGACAGTTTGTAGAAAAACTGCAGAAATATTTTGAGAAGTGGGAAGAAAAACGATGAAATTTAGAAGTGCAGAGCGGAAAGATGTTCCTTTGATTTTGCAATTTATCAGAGAATTAGCAGACTATGAAGAAATGTTAAATGAAGTTGTAGCTGATGAAGTGACACTCGAAACATGGATTTTTGACAAACAGAAAGCAGAGGTTATTTTTGCGGTTGAGAACGGAAGAGAAGTTGGTTTTGCATTGTTCTTTCATAACTTTTCCACTTTTCTTGGACGTTCAGGAATTTATTTGGAAGATTTATATGTAAAGCCAGAGTTTAGAGGTAAAGGCTATGGCAAATCGATTTTAAAGAAGTTGGCGTCCATTGCAGTAGAGCGAGGTTGCGGTCGATTAGAATGGTGGTGTCTTGATTGGAACAAATCAAGTATTGACTTTTATCTGTCATTAGGTGCAGAGCCAATGTCTGATTGGACGGTTTATCGAATCGCAGGAGATACACTTACCCATCTTGCGACCGAGGATAAATAAGGTAGGAGTTAGGAATGATAAGCGGAGGGGAAACTATGATTTTGGAAACACCACGGTTAATTCTGCGTCCATGGCAGGAAACAGATGCAGAAAGTTTATACGAATATGCCAAAAATCCGAACGTGGGACCGATTGCAGGTTGGCCGCCACATAAGGACTTGGAAGAGAGTCTGAATATTATTAGAACTGTTTTTGGCGGAGCGGAATGCTATGCCATTTGCCTAAAAGAAGATAATAAGGCGATTGGAGCAATTGAATTGAAGTTAAATGGTGCTACGGATATGACAGAGCGTGATGACGAATGTGAGCTTGGGTATTGGATTGGTCAGCCGTTCTGGGGCAATGGATATATGCCGGAGGCAGCAAAGGAATTGCTGCGTCATGGATTTGAAGACTTGGATATGAAGACCATCTGGTGCGGATATTATGATGGAAACAGCAAATCCAAACGTGTACAGGAGAAGGTGGGTTTTCTTTATCACCATACATGTGATGAGGTGCCTGTACCGCTTATGAATGAAATCAGAGTGGGACATACCAATTACATGACAAAGACCCGTTGGATGGAAATACAAGAACAGGAAAAGAAAGAATAAACAGAATTTGCACAATGTGAAATAAAGTCACACAGGAGGAAGCGCCATGTTACGTATGGAAATAGCACTGTTTTTGGTAGTGGTATTTTTAGCATATGCTTATTTTTCCCCGGAAGAAAAGGGTACATTTTTACATAAGCTTTTTTCAGTTATTTTAATTGTAATGTTAGTGCACCTGATTTTTGACGGGGTAACCATATATACGGTAAATCATATGGAAACAGTGCCGGAGTATGTGAATGATATTTGTCATCGTCTGTTTATCGGAAGTATGATTTTGCTTATGGGTTGCTTTTTCCGGTATGTTGCAGTTCTTGCAGAAGAAGAAATATCGGTGTTAAGGAAAATGCGCCTGATATCCTTGACGTTCTTTATTGTAGCCGAAATATCCGTAATGTTTTTGCCAATTGAATATACCATCACAGCAAAAGGAAATTACTGTTCCGGACCGGCGGCGTACGTATGCTATGTCAGTGTGGCGTTTTTTCTCATATTGTGTCTTGTTTTACTGGTTAAAAACTGGGAGCGCTTGGAGAAAAAGAAAAAAGCAGCCATTGGAATGGCTTTTGGTATTCAAGTGGTGGTATCTGTGATTCAGGCGTTTGTTCCAACGGCACTTATTAGTGGTATGGGATTTACGTTGGTGACGCTTGCGTTGTATCTGACTTTGGAAAATCCGGACATTTTACGAACGGAATTGACAGAACAGAAGATGTCCATGCTTTATCTGAAAAGTCAGGTGAATCCCCACTTTTTATATAACACCTTAGATACTATCCGAATTCAGGCACAGTTAAACGGGGATAAAGAAGTTGCCAGCCTTTTGATGCGTTTGGTAGATTTTTTCCGATTAAGTGTTAAAGTGGATAAGCCAATGGTGGCGTTGGACGAAGAATTGGATTTATTGGAAGCATATATGGAATTGATGTGCTACCGTTATCCGGAACTGCAGTGTGAATACGACATTGACCCGGAACTGGGAGATACGTTGGTGCCTAACTTCATTTTGCAACCAATTGTGGAAAATAGTCTGCTCCACGGATTGAAGAATAAGGGATATAGTGGTGTGATTCGCATAGCCGCCATACAGAAGGATAAGAAGCATTTTGAAATTCAGGTAAGCGACACGGGAAGCGGATTTGCGGAAGGGAAGAAGGAAGCGGTGGAACAGCTTTTGAAAAATTATGCGAAGAGAACACCAAAGCTTACCGGAAACAGTATTGGAATATTAAATGTGCAAAAACGTATTAAACTCTTATGCGGAAAGGATTGCGGACTTTCTTATACGGAAAATGAACAGGGCGGTTTGACGGCGCATTTGTTGTTGTCATTGGAGGAGTAATGAATCCGGAAAAAAGTATGGATAAGAACAGTGGATGTTTGAATAAAGCATTCCTTGCCACCGTCCCGGTTATGGCGGGATATGTGGTATTGGGAATTGGGTTTGGAATGCTACTTAGGACAAGAGGCTATGGAGTGTTGTGGGCACTTGCCATGAGTGTGTTTATTTTTGCGGGTTCTATGCAGTATGTAGCCATTGATTTGCTGACGGGCGAGATGTCGTTGCTTGCAACGGCGTTAACGACAATTGCCGTAAATGCAAGACATCTATTTTATGGAATATCCATGGTGGATAAGTATAAAGTACAGAAGAAAAAATATTTTCTTTTTTGGACTTTGACGGATGAAACATATTCTCTTGTGTGTAGTGATGAACCGGAAAAGTCGGGCAATCCGTCGAAATATTATGTGTATGTGTCGTTATTCGATTACTCCTATTGGGTGTTGGGAAGTGTGTTAGGTTCCTTACTTGGAGAAGTGATTCCATTTAGTATGGAGGGAATCGATTTTTCTTTGACAGCGTTGTTTTTAACCGTATTTGTGGAGCAGTGGTTGTCGACGAAAAATCATCTGGCAGCGATTGTGGGCGTAGGAGCTTCTGTACTTTGCCTGGTACTTTTTGGAAGCGATAACTTCTTAATTCCGGCAATGGTTCTGATTGCGGTAATGCTGATTTTATTAAAAAGGAAGGAGGGCATTACCAATGATTAATACACATTCGGTTTTATTGATTGCAGTGGTATCTGTGGTAACTATGCTACTTCGATTTTTGCCATTGTGGATATTTGGGAATGGTCAGAAAACGCCGGAAGTTATTCATTATTTGGGTAAAGTACTGCCATATGCCATTATGGGAATGTTGGTAGTATTCTGCCTAAAGGGAGTATCTTTTGTAAATGCACCACATGGAATACCGGAGTTAATTGCCTGTGGCGTAGTGGTGGGATTACATATTTGGAAACGTAATACAGCAGTGAGTATTGTAGGTGGCACCGTTATGTACATGTTATTAGTGCAGATGGTATTCTAATTGTGGATATCTCATTGTAAAAGTTATTAATAAGTGGATTGTAAAAGGAGGAAATTATTATGAGTCGTGGAACACTAATTTCAAGTGCAGTAATGAAGTATTGTATGGGGTTACTAATGGTAGGTTTATTGCTTTTTTTACCGGCAGGAACTTTTTCATACTGGAACGCGTGGTTGTTTATCGGATTGTTGTTTATCCCGATGTTTTTTCTGGGAGTGGTGCTATTGATTAAGTCACCACAGCTGTTAGAGAAACGATTGAATTCCAAGGAGAAGGAATCAGAACAGGTGGTTGTAGTGATTCTTTCACTCTTTATGTTCTTTGGTGGTTTTATTTCCTGTGCATTGGATTACCGTTTTGAATGGTCCAATATGCCGGTGGGAGTGGTAGCTATTGCTGCAGTTGTGCAATTGGCAGCGTATGGTGTGTATGGCGAAGTTATGCGTGAGAATGCGTATCTTTCAAGAACGGTGGAAATCCAGGAAGAGCAGAAGGTGATTGATACGGGATTATATGGGGTTGTCAGACATCCGATGTACTTTGCATCCGTATTATTGTTTTTATCCATGCCGTTGGTGTTAGGTTCATGGATTGGATTTTTCATTTTTCTATTTTATCCGTTTCTCCTTGTAAAACGAATCCGAAACGAAGAAAAGGTTTTGGAAGAAGGTTTGCCGGGATATAAGGAGTACAAGCAGAAGGTCCGTTATCGGATGTTTCCGTTTATTTGGTAAAATGTGTGAAAGGAAAAGAGTACTATGAATACGATACCCAAGTCGTTGAGTGTCAACGGTGTGGAATATAGTATTGTGAAGCTGCTGGGAAGTGGAAAAGGCGGTTATTCCTACTTGGCTCAGAAGGATGGAAAAACTTATGTTTTAAAGCAAATTCATCATGAGCCATGTGAATACTATTCGTTTGGTAATAAAATCGAGGCGGAAAATACAGATTATAAACGTTTGTCAGATTGTGATATCCGTATTCCCAAGATGCTGGAAATTGATATTGAGAATGAGCGTATTTTAAAAGAGTATATTGATGGTCCCACTATAGAAAAATTGGTGAAGGACGGTAGAATGAAGGAAGCTTACCTGGAGCAGATGAAGGAAATGGCTCAGAAGGTATACGATAAGGGACTTAATATTGATTATTATCCGACTAATTTCGTGGTTCAGGATGATTTAATATACTATATTGATTATGAATGTAATGAGTTTATGGAAGAATGGAGCTTCGAAAACTGGGGAATTAAGTATTGGACATGAATGGAGAATGAGTGGCAAGAGTGAGTTGATTCAATTTTGCCATTTTTACGGAAAAATTGACAACGGTAATTTATTGACAAATTCTCTTTTATGGAATATTCTAAGGATACAAAAGGGAAGCCAGAGAAGCGGCTTACCCTCAACAATTAAGTGACATAACCTTTTTCAAGGTCAGCCGCCATTATTGCGAGTAATGGCGGCTATTTACGTCTTCCCTTGAAAATCTGATAACACAGACCAACAAGGGCAACAATGAATATACAAAGCTGAATCAGATCAGAATATGTAACCATTGGTAACCCCCTCCTTTCTATGTCTGGAGGGTTAGTCCCTCCGATAAGGAGTGTAAGCCGCCTGGCTCTCTGGTTTCCTGTGAAGGAATAGTATCACAACAGATATTTTTAGACAATGAAATAAATGCACAAAATTGCAAAATTTGCATTTTTGTGCATTTTAGCAATAAGACACGGAAATGAAAATATATGTTATTATTTTACTTAAAAAATGATTTATCTATGAAAGTGATTATATGAGAAAAAAATTAAAGTATTTAATAAGCATGACAATTCTTGTGTTACTTTTAGCCGGTTGTGCTAAAAGTATAGAGGAAGAATTTTTAGCAGAAACTTCGACGATTTTACCCGAATCCACAGAGCCAATAGAAGAAATAGTGGATATCATAGAAGCAGAAACGGCCGAATGTGAATCTACGATAGAGGAAGAAGTGAAATGCGTAGTTCTTGAACCGGAAACGGAAGAAGGTTCCGAGGGCGAGTCGTTGCCTCAAGAGGAGATTGTACAACAGGCAGTATCCCCTAACGGTCACCTCATTGTCATTGATCCCGGTCACCAGCAGAAGGGCAATTCTGAAAAGGAGCCAATCGGACCGGGCGCAAGCGAGATGAAAGCAAAGGTGAGCAGCGGAACTTCGGGTAAAAGCAGTGGCCTTGCAGAGTATGAGCTTACTCTTATGGTATCGCTTAAACTGCAGGAAGAATTGGAACGACGTGGGTATACGGTCATCATGACCCGAACCACACATGATGTGAATATCAGCAATTCCGAGAGGGCGGCAATTGCCAATGACAATCAAGCAGACGCATTTGTCAGAATCCATGCAAACGGTTCGGAGGATTCCTCGGTGCACGGTGCGATGACAATTTGCCAGACTTCGTCTAATCCGTACAATGCAGAATTACACGAGGAGAGTTATGCACTATCCGAAAATATTTTGAATGAGATGGTAGAAGCTACCGGCTGTAAGCGTCAAAGAGTTTGGGAGACGGACACCATGAGCGGCGTCAACTGGTGCCAGGTGCCGGTAAGCATTGTGGAAATGGGCTATATGAGCAATCCTGACGAAGATTTATTGATGGCGGACGAAGACTATCAGTGGAAAATTGTAGAAGGAATTGCTAACGGAATAGATTTGTATTTTATAGAGAAATAATAAGAGGTAAAAAAATGGGACTGTAGACTTTTGTCTACAGTCCATATTTTGTAAGGTCAACTTTATTATTCATCACGTCAATACCGTCTGTGCGTGACATCTTCTGATTTTACATTCTTTCAATCACGCCATATGCGGAAAATAGGGAAAGGGAACCGATCTTTCTTAGGTGGGAGGTTATTTACTATATGTTACTTTCACATATTCATCCGCAATATTCAGAGCGTGGTCGCCGATGCGTTCGAAGTCGGTGAGCATTTCGGAAAAGAAGACGCTACCCTCGTCCGAGCAGGTTCGTTTTTGTAGGCGGTCAAACATATTGCCGCGGTATTCTCTTGTCATATCGTCAATCTGCTGTTCTAATGCAGCAATTTTGCCGTGCCAGTTGATAACATCGGTCGGTGTGGAAAGCAATAATTGCATAAGCTTATCGCAGGTTTTTTGCATATGGCTGATTTCGGCCATAGCCATGTCCGAGTATTGGATTTTCTTTTCCTCAATCATGCGGGAGTAGCCGGCGACATTGATGGCGTGGTCGCCGATTCGTTCCACATTGCTCGTAATCGAAAAATAGGAGTTGAAAATCTGGCTTCCGCGCGATGTTTTTTCATGTGCAACGGCTTTGGTTATGTATTTGGAAATTTCCTTATTCAAAAAATCAATATATTCTTCGCGCTCATCAATGATTTTCATAAGTGGGCAATTTTTCCCTGCAAATACATCAAAAGAATCATGGACATTGTCCCTTGCCATTTCAAGCATGCGGTTGATTTCTTTTTTTGTGCCTGACTGATTGACTGCGGATACACCGAGATTTTCCATGTGCATCGGTCCGATATAGAGCATGCGCATGGTATTGGGCTCGTCGTTGTCACCGTTCTTGTCCGGTAAAAAGAATTTGGCAAGGCTTACTAACAGACCGCCAACCGGTAATAAGGCAAGGGTGGTAACGATGTTAAACATAGTGTGTAGATTGGCAATCTGCGCAGGAACATTTTCCGGTGTCCAACGTTCGAACAATGCAATAAGCGGAGTCGTCAGACACAGGACGGTAAAAATAATCGTGCCGATTACGTTAAAGGCAATATGTATAACGGTCGTTCTTTTGGCGTTACGGTTGGTGCCGATAGCAGCGAGCATGGCAGTAATGCAGGTACCGATATTTTGCCCGAAAAGGACATACGCCGATTGCCCGAGTCCGACAATTCCGCTTGCAGCCAGTGCCTGCAAAATACCTACGGAGGCAGAAGAGGACTGGATGATGGCGGTAAAAATCGTTCCTGCCAGAATTCCGACAATTGGATTTTCAAAGGAACTAACCGTATCAACAAATGCCGGCGACTCGCGCAGAGGAAGCATGGAGGTTCCCATCATGTCCATGCCGATAAATAGAATGCCCAAACCGGCGAGGATGGAGCCGATGTGTCGGGCTTTTATATTTTTGATAAAGACAACTACGGCAACGCCCAGAAAAGCAATGAGAGGAGCGATTGCCCCCACGTCCATAGCAATTAACTGTCCGGTAATGGTGGTACCGATATTGGCACCCATGATAATCCAGACAGCCTGGCGTAACGTCATCATGCCGGAGTTTACAAAGCCGACGACCATAACGGTTGTTGCTGAGGAGGACTGAATGATGGCGGTAATTACCGTACCGACCAGCACGCCCATAATCCGATTCGAGGTCAGCTTTTCGAGAATTTCTTTCATTTTGTTACCGGCAGCAGCTTCTAAGCCGGAGCTCATCATCTGCATACCGTAAAGGAACAACGCCAAGCCACCGAGCAGGCTCATAATGTCTGTTAGTGTCATAAATCACCTTTCCTTTCTAATTGAAATGATAAACGTCCTTCCCCTTTGTGTAGTTTATGTATAGCACAAGCCTAAACGCATTGTAAAACGAAAACGGGCGTAATATTCCGCCATTTTTCGCCATGACTTAAGAGCAATATTGAATTGCAACTCAACCATTTTTGATATATACTAATTGTGTAATAACCTTTATTGAATGAATTGAAACGTGATACCGATGTTGTTTGGCGATATATAATCCATGTACTTATGAAAGGGAAGAAAATGAATTATATATCTATAAGGACAATGTTGTGAAAATTATAGATGCATTTTCTTCTTTACCCTACTTAAAGATGAGATAAGGACAAGTAAGGAAAGAGAGGAAAATATGGGTCAGTATGATACTAGGGAAAAATTGCTAGAAGAATATAATGATGTATTTGCGGACATATTTAATGTTCTTGTGTTTCAAGAGGAAATTCTTGATAGCGAGAAGCTTAAAGATGGACCGATAGAATCCATTTATAAGGCAGAGAATGGTGATTATAGAGAACAACGTCGAGATGTATTAAAGACGTATTTGGATTCTTGCCAAATGGAAATTGCATTTTTAGGTGTGGAGAATCAAACATATATTGATAAATACATGCCTGTAAGAATAATGGGATATGACTATGCAAAATATAGGAGCCAGATAGACATTGACAAATTTCCATTATTACCAAGCATAACCATAGTGCTAAATTTTTCAAATAGGCAATGGGTGAATTGTAAAAGACTTTCAGATATTGTTAGTATACCGAATACATTTAAACCGTACGTACAAGATTATGAAATTAGAGTATTTGATATAGCGTTTCTGGATGAAGAGGTAATTAATCAATTTCAAAGTGACTTTAAATTAATTGCAAGATTTTTTAAGAATCGGCGGTTGGGGATGAATCCGCTAAATGATACTACAGAGATTCATCATTTGACAGAATTAATTGACTTCTTGACAGTTTTTACAAATGATGCACGGTATGAGCAAACAAAAAGTCGGCTTGAAGAGTTGAAGAAGAAGGGAGTGAAGGTGTCTATGTGTTGGGTAGCACAGGAATTATGGGAAAAGGGAGAAAATAAATTGGCACGCTTAATGAATTATCTCCTTAGTAATGGATTGACGGAGGAAGCACAAAAAGCAGCATCTGACGAAAATGTCAGAAAAGAAATGTATATACAGTACGGGATAGATGATTAATGTAAAAAGGTAGGCTGTTATTGCGTAAACGCATGTGACAGCCTACCTTTTTTTAATACATGCCCCAAATATTTGGTACCTCATAACTTTTAAGGAAGCATTATATCACATTTTTTCTAAAAGATATTATTTTCCCACATTTGCGTATAGTGATATAATAGAAGTCAAATACAGGAGGCAGACTATGAGAAGAAAAGTTGTCGTTTTAGGTGGCGGAACGGGTTCCTCCACATTACTTCGTGGCTTAAAGGAATTTCCGTTAGATATAACAGCTATTGTGTCAGTTTGTGATGATGGCAGCAGTACCGGTGTGCTGCGCGAAGAGTTCAGTATACCGGCAGTAGGAGATATACGAAGAGTATTAGTAGCATTATCCGAAACAGAGCCATTGGTAATGGAACTTTTTAATTACCGTTTTCATACAACCAGTGATTTGGACGGACATACGGTGGGAAATCTGCTTTTGACAGCATCGTCAGAAATCACAGGAAATCTGTCTGACGGAATCGAGGCTTTAAGTAAGGTGTTCAATCTAAAAGGAAAGGTAGTTCCGCTCACAGAAGATAATGTAGTGCTAATGGGTGAGATGACGGATGGAAGTATCGTAGAAGGGGAACACAGGATTACACAGACAAACAGCGCAATAAAGCGTGTCTTTTATAAAGAAAAACCGGTGCCGACAAAGGAAGCGGTAAAGGCGCTGGAAGATGCGGATTTGATTCTGCTTAGCATGGGTAGTGTATTTACCAGCATTATTCCTAACTTAATTTGCGACGAGATTAGGGATGCTATTGACCGTAGCAAGGGTAAGATTATGTATGTCTGCAACATGGTAACACAGCCGGGAGAAACGGATGATTTCAAGGTGTCCGATCATATCAAGCTATTGAATCAGTATCTTGGTAAGCGCAAGATTGACGTAGTACTGGCCAATGACGGTCAGATTGCAGACGAGATGGCGAAGCGTTACGAATCTTTGGAGCAGAAGGATCCGGTAGTATTGGACAGAGAAGAAACACAGACTATGGTTAGCAGGATTATCAGCGATGATTATGTAACTGTGAAAAATAATTTGTTGCGTCATAATGTGCTAAAGCTTGGTATGCATATATTTGGGTATTTATTAGAAGAGAAATAATTAAGGGTATTAAGTAATACGGAATGGTAGAGATAGGGATTCTTTAAGCATAAGCTATGGGATAAAGGGAGGCATACGATGATTTCTCAGACATTACAAGGTAATTGGAAAATGAAGGAAACCGGAGCAGACGGTTATTGCAACGTTACAATTCCGGGTTCTGTTTATAGTGCACTCTTGGAAAATGGATTGATGGAGGATCCTTTTTACAGGGATAACGAAGAGGAAGCACTAAAACTGTCTGAGAAAGATTATGAGTTTGTCACAGAGTTCGATGTGTCAGAGGAAATCTTACAGTGTCCGTACGCGGTGCTTAAATTCTTTGGATTGGATACCATTGCAGACATCTGGATCAATGGAGAACATATTGGTTACGCGGACAATATGCACCGGGAATGGGAGTATGAGGTCAAGCGTTTGTTAAAGCAGGATGGAAACATTCTGAAAATCTTATTCCGCTCACCGATTAAATATATTTGGAAAGAAAAGAAAAAAGCATTTTGGCCGATGAGTACGGATGCGATGGCCGGTGCGGCACAGATTCGTAAGTCACATTGCATGTTTGGATGGGATTGGGGACCAAGATTGCCGGATATGGGAATATACCGTGATGTAGTGTTATACGGAACGCAGACGGAGCGTCTGGATTCTGTGTACATCCGTCAGGAGCATAAAGATGGTAAGGTAACACTTGCCGTAGATATTGATGTGAGTTGTATGGACTATCGGCATCTGCTTACCTTTGGTGTGGATGATGAAATGCTTTCTGACAGAAGTATCAGCTGTACGATTCGTATTATAGACCCGGCAGGTGACGTGATTTGTGAAAGACAACAAAAACCGGGCATGCAGGAAACTATTACAATTGAAACTCCACAGCTATGGTGGCCAAATGGTCTTGGCGAACAACCGCTATATACGGTGGAAGTAGATTTATTAAAAGAAGAACATAAGATTGATTCTTTCAAAAAGAGAATTGGTCTTAGAACCTTAACGATAAAGAGAGAAGCAGATGAATATGGGGAAAGCTTTGCCCACGAAGTAAATGGCATTACCTTTTTTGCCATGGGAGCAGACTACATTCCGGAAGACAATATTTTACACAGGATGACACCGGAACGTACCAGAAATTTGTTGGAACAGGCGGTGGCGGCAAACCACAATACCATTCGTGTGTGGGGAGGCGGTTTCTATCCACACGACTATTTCTGGGATATTTGTGATGAACTTGGTCTTGTGGTATGGCAGGATTTCCCGTTTGCCTGTGCGGTTTATATGTTGACAGAAGAAGCTTTCGAAGAAAATATGAAGGAAGAATTCATCTGTAACGTCAAGCGTATCCGCAATCATGCCTCCTTGGGACTGTGGTGTGGAAATAATGAGTTGGAAGAATTTTTCCAAAATAATGTAATGGGATTCAGGGAAGACAAAGCATACGCGGCAGACTATATTAAATTGTTTGAATACATTCTGCCAAAGATTGTAAAACAATACGATCCGCAGACCTTCTATTGGCCGGGAAGTCCATCCTCCGGAGGCGCGTTCAAAGAGACAACCAGTCCCAATAAGGGAGATGTCCATTACTGGGAAGTATGGCATGGAAACAAGCCGTTTTCCGAATATAGAAAATATTACTTCCGCTATTTGTCAGAGTTTGGTTTTCAGTCATTTCCATCCATTCGTACCGTTGAATCATTTACAGAGCCGGAAGACAGAAACATTTTTTCTTACGTGATGGAAAAGCATCAGAGAAATGCAGCTGCCAATGGAAAAATCATGAATTACATGGAGCAGATGTATCTGTATCCGACCAGCTTTGATACATTAATTTATGCGTCCCAGCTGTTGCAGGCAGATGCAATCCGCTATGGCGTGGAACATTTCAGAAGAAATCGCGGCAGATGTATGGGTACGGTTGTGTGGCAGTTAAATGACTGTTGGCCGGTGGCATCCTGGTCGTCTATCGACTATTATGGAAGGTGGAAAGCGTTGCATTATTATGAAAAACGTTTCTTTGCACCACTAATGCTTTCCTGTCAGGAAGAAAGTCTGCTGACACAGGATACAAACCCTAACGCGGAACCATATGAACTGAAAAAATCCATCCGTCTCTGTGCGACCAATGAGACATGGAAGGATGAAACGGTAATGGTACGCTTTGCCTTACGTGACCGGTTTGGGGCAGTTTTGGAAGAGTCAGGTGAAACCATTACGGTACCGTCATTTGGTTGCACCTGGCTTAATGAAGTAACCATGCAGCATGCCAAAGAACGTGAGCAATACATAAGCTATGAAATGGAAAAAGACGGAGAAATTATTAGTAGCGGAACCGTATTATTTACCGTGCCGAAATTCTTCCGTTTTGCGAATCCGAATCTTGCCGTGCGGGCAGAAGGTGACGAGATTGTGGTTACATCCGATGCCTTTGCACGCAGCGTAGAAATCAGAAATAAGAATGATGATTTGATTTTGTCCGATAACTTCTTTGACATGAATGCCGGAGAAAAGCGTGTGAAGATTATTCGCGGCGTGGCAGATGAGTTGGAAGTACGAAGTGTGTATGATATAAGGTAGGTAAGTACGTTTTAAACCGTTTCTTCTTTTAAAGTTGCGTAAAAAGATTGAAAAGTCCGTAGTAAAGAAAGTATGGAGGAGTTGCAAAACCTTGTCGTGAATGATATAATCAAAACGAAAGATAAAAATATTAGTAAGGGTGCCGTAAGGTGCCCTTTCATTTAAGGGATATAAGGAGACAGAAAATGGGTTCGTTATTGAAGTCAACGTTAAATACACGTGCTTTGCCAATAGAGTGCATGCAGTATATAAGGAGTGACGTACCCTTGAATCTGACAGATGAAGAGATACAGTGGCTCTTAGAGAATAATATTACTACGCTTGTTGATTTACGCTCTCTGGAAGAAACGGAACGTAAACCATGCCCATTATATGCGAGGGATGAGTTTACATATTACCATTATCCGGTAACCGGTGGTGGGGATACACCAAAGTCAAGAGAGCATCTGTATGAGGTTTACTGTGGAATGCTGGATGAACAGATGGAAAAGATTTTAGATACAATATTAAATGCTAAATCAAGAGTAATGTTCTTTTGTACAGCAGGAAAAGACAGAACCGGTGTAGTATCAGCATTGCTATTGAAACGACTGGGAATTTCAGAGGAGATTATTGTAGAAGATTATATGAAATCCAAGGATAATTTAATGGACATGCTTACGGAATATGTAAAAAATAACCCAGAAGTAGATATTGATATAATTGTTCCAAAAGAGGAAAATATAAAAAGAGTTTTAGCGAAAATATAAATGGAACCGAAGAGGAATTTATATGAAAATAGATCACATTGCAATGTATGTAAATAACTTGGAAGAGGCCAGAGAATTCTTCATGAAGTATCTGGGCGCTACATCAAATGACGGATATCATAATAAGACTACAGACTTTCGTTCTTACTTTTTATCCTTTGAAGAAGGTACACGATTAGAAATTATGAATAAACCACAGATGATAGATGTGGAAAAAGTACCGTCAAGAACAGGCTATGTACATATTGCTTTTAATGTAGGTAGTAAGGAAAAAGTAGATCAACTAACAGAACAGTTGAAGATGGACGGTTACGAGGTAATCAGTGGACCGCGGACAACAGGTGATGGCTATTATGAAAGCTGTATTATTGGGATAGAAGGTAATCAAATTGAGATTACCGTGTAAAAATTGAGTAGGAAAAGGAAAGAAAAAAGCGGATATAGAAGGTAAAACCTTTCATATATCCGTGTTTATTTTTTATTCCCGTCCCAACTGCCAGAATGCAACCGCACTGGCGGCAGCAACATTCAAAGAATCCACATCATGGGACATAGGAATACAAACGGTATAATCGCAGTCTGCGATTGTGCAAGAAGAAAGACCGTCTCCTTCTGTGCCAAGGATAATGGCCAGTTTTTCTTCCGCCATAAGCTGTGGGTTGTCAATAGTAACAGAATCATCGCACAATGCCATGGCAGCAGTCTTAAAACCTAATTCATGCAAAACAGAAAGATCGGATTTTGGATGCTTGCCGGATTCCAATTCCTCCGGAATGGTAGGCAAGTAAGTCCATGGAATCTGAAAAACAGTTCCCATACTCACTCTTATGGCACGACGGTAGAGCGGATTGCTACATGCAGAGGTAAGTAACACGGCATCCATATTCAAGGCAGCCGCAGAGCGGAAAATTGCCCCTACATTAGTTGGATTCATAACATTTTCCAATACGGCGATACGGCGGGCACCGGAACATACCTCTTCTATAGTTGGTAATTCCCGTCGGCGCATGGCACATAATACACCACGAGTCAAGGTAAAACCTGTCAATTGTGTCAGCACATCAAGTGTGGCAGTAAAAATGGGAATGTCCCCACATCTACCGATAATATCCTTAGCTTCCCCATTAATATGTTTTTTCTCCAATAAAAGAGAAACCGGAACATAACCTGCATTAAGTGCCCGCTCGATGACCTTTGGACTTTCTGCAATGAAAAGTCCATTATCAGGGTCGGCACGGTTGATGAGTTGTTTTTCATTAAGCCGGGCGTATACATCTAATTCCGGAGCGTTGAAGTCTGTGATTTCTATAATGTTTGGCATAAGTGTCTCCTAAAATACTTGTGCATAATATGCTAATATAAGGTTGTTGTTATTATAAAATTCTAAGAATGTGGTGTCAAATTGTGATACAATGAACTGACAGTAGAGATTGTGGAATTTATGATTGAGCAATAAGGAGAGTGGAATTTGAAAATCATGGTCAGTGCCTGCTTATTAGGCGAAAATTGTAAATATAACGGCGGAAATAATTTGTCCCAAAAGGTTTTAGATTTTATAAAGGGACATGAAGTAATCCCTGTGTGCCCGGAGGTTATGGGAGGATTACCAACACCAAGATTATCTTCAGAGATTGTAAATGGTGTGGTAACGGCTAGTGACGGACATAGTGTGGATGATGAGTTTCGAAAAGGTGCACATATGGGTCTTGCATTGGCAGAAGAGAATAAAGTTGAACTCGTCATTTTGCAATCCAGAAGTCCAAGCTGTGGAGTGAAGCAGGTATATGACGGCACTTTTTCGGGGGACAAAATAGAAGGACAGGGTATCTTTGCACAGCTTCTTATAGAAAATGGGTATAAGATTGTGGATGTAGAGGATTTATAGGAGGTAGCATATGGCATACACAAAAGAACTTTTAAAACAGCATTTATCAGACATGGGCTTAACAGGAGAAGAAACTATCATGATTCATTCCTCCATGAAATCCATTGGAGAAGTGGAGGGCGGCGTAGATACAGTAGTGGAAGCCCTGATGGAATTTTTTGCAGACGGCTTGTTGTTAACTCCAACTCACACGTGGAAGCAGGCACGTGAAAAAATTGGAATAGAAATGAAATGGTTTCTATGTTAGAATTTTTATAGATTACGTAAAGCTTTATCCGATATCCCATAACCGGATTCGGAATAAAAGCAATTTTTACATATGAAAAGGTAGTTATTATGAGGGGTACAAAATTAAATAGGTGGCATGTATTCTTTTACGAAACGTTTCAGCCGCTGGCGGTGGTATATTTAAAGTTATTCTTTGACTATACCTATAAGAAAGCGCCAAAAAGGGAAGAGAACTATATTGTTCTGTCCAATCATGTTTCGGATTATGATCCCATATTTGTTGCGGCGAGTTTTCGTAAACAGATGTATTTTGTTGCAAGTGAGCACATTGCTCGTTGGGGGTGGCTGTTTAAGATTATTGATTTTTTAGTGTCACCGATTATGCGATACAAAGGAACGGTTGCGGCATCTACTGCCATCGACATTTTAAAGAGAGTGAAGTCGGGGTCCAATGTCTGTGTGTTTGCAGAAGGAGTCCGGACTTGGGACGGGGTGTCCTCACCCATTATGCCATCTACGGCTAAATTGATTAAAAAAGCAGGCTGTGGCTTGTATACATATAAAATAATCGGTGGGTATTTTGCCAGTCCAATGTGGTGCGGCTCCAATAAAAGGCGGGGACCGATACATGGGGCACCGGTAAATTACTACAGCAAAGAACAGCTCCTTACTATGACTACGGATGAAATTTACGAGGCGATTATCCGGGATTTACATGAGGATGCTTACGAACGTCAGATAGCAGAACCGAAAAGATATCGTGGGAAAAATCTGGCGGAGGGACTGGAGAATCTTATGTTTATCTGTCCTTCCTGTAAACAAAGGGATGCTTTTGAATCCAAAGGAAATACGGTTTATTGTAAGCATTGTGGTTTAACCTATACCTACGATGAATATGGAATGTTACGTGATGGGGATTTTACAACGGTAAAAGAATTTGTGGATTGGCAAAAGGAACAAATCGTAGAAGATGTAAAGGAAAACATCGCGTATACGGCAAAGGAAGCGACACTTTCTACAGTAAAAGAGCATAAGGAAGATGTTGTTTCAAAAGGAGAATTAACACTGTCACGGGATGGATTGGTTTGCGGAGACGTTACAGTGGCATTATCGGATATTTCTGAAATGGCAACGCACGGACAACGGGCAGTGGTTTTTTCTGCGGGCAGACAATATTATGAATTGATTCCGTCCAGGGAAGCCAATGCGCTTAAGTTTTACCTGTACTATATGGAATGGTGTAGACAGAAGGATGAAAAATGATACCGCTAGGTATCGCAGATACAGAAGAAGAGCATGCACTGCAAATGCTCATATATGAGGTGGGAATATGGATTTTTCAGCAGCAAATGTGTCACTATGGAATCCGATGGTTCAGTTGGGAATTATTGCAGGACTAATTTTATTTGCCAACATATTAAGACGGAAAATAGCTTTTGTGCGGGCAAGTCTGATGCCAACAGCAGTTTTGGCCGGATTTATTATGTTACTGCTCCGTACAACGGGAATTCTGGCAATTGATACCGCATTTTTAGAGATGATTACGTATCATATGATTGCGTTAGGCTTTATTGCTATGGCTCTGCGTGTCCCGGAAAAGACCAACGAATCTGCACCGATGATAGGAAGTAAATCTGGAGCATTGATTGTAAGTACCTATTTGGTGCAGGCGATTGTGGGAATGTTTATTTCCATTGGATTGGCATACACCGTAATGCCTGATATGTTTAAAGCCGGAGGGATTCTTCTTCCTATGGCTTATGGTCAGGGACCTGGACAGGCCAATAATGTTGGTAGTACTTATGAGGCGTTGGGCATGGTTGGCGGCAGAAGCTTTGGTCTTTCTCTTGCCGCAACCGGATATTTATGTGCCTGTACCGTAGGTGTTATTTACTTATTTGTTATGAGCCGTCAGGGTAAGCTCAAGCACATAAAGGATAAGGAATATGTGTCAGGCTCCGTAACTATGGATATGTTCCAAGACGAAAATGAGATTCCGATTGCAGAATCGGTTGATAAATTAAGTGTGCAGATGGCATTGGTATTGGTGCTGTATTTTGTTTCCTATTTATTGATTTATGGAATTACCCGCTTGTTGGGAATGATTTCACCGGGACTTGTAAAGTCAGTGGGAACCATTTTGTGGGGATTCAATTTTATTATCGGTTCCATGGTGGCAGGGGGCTGCCGTGTGCTGTTTACCAATTTGAAAAAGATAAAATGGATGAACCGTCAGTATCAGAATAATTATCTGTTAAGCCGTCTCTCGGGACTTGCCTTTGATTTTATGATTGTGGCAGGTATTGCAAGCATCAACATTGATGATTTATCCGGTCTTTGGTTGCCATATATTTTGATGGCAGTGCTTGGTGGGGGAGTTACCCTTATCTATTTGCGCTTTATGTGTAAGGTTTTATATCCGGGATATGAATATGAAGGCTTTTTATCCATGTTTGGTATGTTGACGGGCACTATCAGTTCCGGAGTCCTGTTACTTAGAGAGATTGATCCGGAGTTAAAAACGCCGGCCTCTAACAATCTGGTAATCGGAAGCTCCTTTGGAATTATTTTCGGGGCACCGATGCTATTGATTATCAGCTTTGCGGCTAAAAATGATTTATGTGCTTTTGGGGCATTTGGTTTCATTGTGCTGTATTTGATTGCTCTCCTTCTCTTTATTTTTAAGGTGGGAAAAAGAAAAACCGTGTAGTATTTAACGGAAAAGGTATGAATTACTCCCTTGTTTCATAAGGTATACAAATGAAACAAGGGAGATTTTTGTGTTAAATTATTTATGGGCAGGAATGATTGCCACCGGTATTATATATGCCGTGTTTAGTGGAAATATGGAGGCGGTCACCAATGGTGCGTTGGATTCGTCCAAAGAAGCGGTTAGTCTGTGCTTGAGCATGTGTGGAGTAATGGCTTTGTGGATGGGGCTTATGGAAATCGCACAGACCAGTGGACTTATGGAGCAGATGACCAAAAAGATAGCTCCGTTTATTAATTTTCTTTTCCCCAAAATCCCGAAGAACCATCCCGCAAGAGAGGCCATCAGTACCAATGTGATTGCCAATATATTGGGGCTTGGATGGGCAGCAACTCCGGCAGGACTAAAGGCAATGGAAGAGTTGTCGAAGCTGGAGGAGGAACGGGGCAATCCGGAATACGTCAAATCCGGTACCCGTCGGAGCAAGAAAATGGGGGATGGTAAAAAAGAAGTGGGGAGAACGGCCAGCAATGAGATGTGCGTATTTCTGATTATGAATATCGCATCGTTGCAATTGGTTCCGGTTAACATGATAGCGTATCGGAGTCAATACGGGAGTGTTGCCCCTACAGCCGTAATAGCACCGGGGCTTGTTGCCACCCTGGTATCCGCCATTGTGGCAATTGTTTATTGTAAAATTATGGATGCGGTGGCGCGGTAGCGGTCAGTACCCGCCCAGCATATAGCAGGTCATGAGATAACTGATAATGACATCTACCATAACGCCTAACATGGCACCCGGAATGGTAAAGCGCGTCTTGGTTACTTTGGCAGTCAGGAAATAAATGCTGAGGGTATAGAAAACCGTTTCGCTGCAGCTGCAGAGAATGGATGCCATCATTCCGGTGAAGGAGTCGGGACCATAGGTTTTAAAAATATCCAGAACAAGACCTGTTGCAGCAGAACCCGAAAAAATTTTTATGAAAATAAGACTGTATAAATCAGAGGCAAGAAAGTCTCCCATTGGCAGTCGCTGAATCAGGGAGCCAAGGAAGGTAAGGAAACCGGAGGAGCGTAAGATGCCGACACCTACCATCAGGGCAATGAGTGTGGGCAGGATTTTTATCACGGTAAGAAACCCTTTTTTGGCTCCTTTTATAAAATCATCATACACGTGGCAGCCGGAGACAACCCCATAGGAAACAATATAGAAAATTAAAATGGGAATCATAATATTGGAAAAGTTTGCTAATACATTTGTCATACATACCATCCAAAAGTTCTTTGGTTCATTTTATGAAAAAGAAAAAAATGTATTCCGTAAATCAGAAACAAGATTCCGATGTGTTATGAGAACTTATTCCTACGGATATCTTGAAGTTATCCCTTGTTATATAGTAGAATGAAAAGCGGTTATGTGAAGAAACAGTAGTTTAGAAATAGGAATGCAAATGTTACAAAAGAAAACATTATCGGTAGAACCAAAGAAGAAAAAGGTCATAAAGAAGAAAAAGAAAAAGCCTCAGGGTAGCTTCCGTAAGGCGGAGAAAAAAGTAGAAAAGCCGAAGAAGGAAAAACAAAAATCCCCGGTTACCATAGTCTTATTGATTCTGGCTGTATTGTTGGGAATTGGACTGGGGGCGGTTGCTTTTCGCCAGCTTTCCATTAGGGAAGAAGAGAGGCGCAAAGAAGAGGAAGCCAAGCGCAGAGTGGAAGCCTTTGCCGTGATAGAGGAAGCACGTGCCAAACGCCGGGCTAAGGAATATGCTTATGAAAGAGAGCAGTTCCGTCTCAGGGCAGAGGATCGTATCAAAGTAACCGACGGTCTTCAGGCGGCATGGGAAGAGCTGTGGTTGGAAGAGATACCGTTAACGGCTGAGAATGAGAATACCTTTGCAACCATAGAAAATTGTTTGATATTCGAAGAGGATACTTCCCTTGTAAGGGTGAACGGAACCATACCGGGAATTCCGCAAAGTGACAGTGATGACATTTATTTGTTTGCGCTGAATACTTATGAGACAAGTATTCCTGACGGGGCAGAACCGGCAGATACTTACCGGATAGAAAAGACAAAGGCCACCTTTGAGTTTTTTGCCAATTTGAATAACAAACAGGCAAACTCCCGTATGTTCAAAAAATTTGTGGTAGCGGCAAAGGTGGACGGAAAATATAAAATTATATCCAAGAGCCGGTATATTACCAATCCGGAAGCGGTGGCAAAATACAATGTCTATACGGCAGCATCCTCCATTAAGGGATTGCTGGTAGATCCGAACCGTTTGAACTCCGGTGAGCTGGAAGATTTGGGCGTAAAACAGGCGGCATATAATATTCCGTTATCCAAGATTACCGGGCAGACGACCAGTGCCAATTATCCGACCATCCATTATACATACAACGGAAGAACCTATGCCATAGATGGTCAGTCTGTGGCAGAATATGATATTGTGTTTGGCAGCCTTTCCAGAAAAGGAATCCGCGTAACGGTCATTATTTTGAACGACATGAATTATGAATATCCGGAGTTGGTGCACCCGCAGGCCCGCAGTGGTTCTACGGCGCCATATGTGATGTTTAACGGAACGGAGCAGGCAGGAATTGATGCGATGGCGGCTATGGCGACATTCCTTGCAGAACGCTACAGCGGCAGTGGACACGGAACGGTATCCAACTGGATTATCGCCAATGAAATTAATGCACGTAAGCAGTGGAATTACATGGAATATACGGATGTATACACCTATACGAAGGAGTATGCCCAGGCATTCCGCGTATTCTACAATGCCATTAAGGCAGTGAATGGTGCGGCAGAGGTGTACATGCCTTTGGACCAGACATGGAATCGTAACCACAATGATAATAACTACGATGCAAGGGATATTGTGGATAATTTTAATACGATTATCAAGGAAAAAGGAAATATTGATTGGCAGCTGGCGTATCATCCGTATCCGGTGCCTCTTACCAATGCGGCTTTCTGGAACACAGGTGCGTACTATAAAAAACTGACAACGGATAGTGTGGACACTGCCATGATTAACATGAAGAATATCCATGTAGTAACGGATTATCTTTGCAGGGAAGAGGTTTTGACGGATGCCGGGGATGTGCGTCATGTGCTTTTGAGTGAGCAGGGATTTACTTCTTCTTCAGGAGGAGAAGGCGTTCAGGCAGCGGCATTTGCATATGCATATTATATTGCGGAGGCCAACAGCCATATTAACGGATTTTTATTGAACCGTCAGACAGATGCGCCGGAAGAGGTGGCACAGGGGCTTGCCTTTGGTTTGAATTATTCCGGCGGAGGACGTAAACAGATATACAATGTCTTTAAGAAAATTGATACGTCCGAATCGCAGAGTGCCACAGAATTTGCGAAATCAATTTTGGGAATCAGTGACTGGTCCTCGGTAATTAAGCAACATTAAGTAGTTTGCATAACGAAGGTGTGGGAAAGGAGTGTTTATGAATCAGGAATCTGTTTTTCTCGTAGGGATTGTTGGTATTGTACTCCTATGCCTGATAATGGTGTTTTTGATTACCCGCAGATATCAGAAGAAATATGCCATTCATTCTCTGGATGAGATAGAAGGGCATGAGTTTGAGCACTATTGTGCAGAGCTTCTTAAAAAGAGAGGATTCATTGATGTAACGGTCACCAAGGGAAGCGGTGATTATGGCATTGATATTCTGGCGGAAAAAGACGGGGTAACCTATGCCATCCAATGTAAAGCGTATGCCACACCGGTGGGGGTAAAGGCAGTACAGGAAGCGTATGCGGGAAGAGAATTCTACGACCGCATGGTGGGGGCTGTTTTGACCAATCAGTATTTTACGAAACCGGCAGTGGAAGCAGCTAAAAAACTAAAGATTCTGTTATGGGACAGAGGATATCTGGACAGTATGATAGAAGAAGAATAACAAAAACCGGAGCGCTCTTTGTTGTAGTGCTCCGGTTTTTTATAAGACTTAAGGGGTTTCTGAGCGGATATTATCCGATAAACGTTTTTGCAGGGACGGAAAATCCGATGGACCGCTTTCCAGGAAAAACTGATGGAAGGCATAATCGCTGTAGGAATCCTTCATTTGTTTCTGAAAAGATTCCTTTAAAGAAAGAATTTCCAAATGGCTCCAATAGTATTTGGGATACGTTCCCGGTTCTTCCACGATGTATTCATAGATTTCCTTGACTGTATTTTCATCATAGATGCCGTGAGTTTCCAACATTTCTGTCACCCTGTCAAGTGTAAGGCCATAGTAATGGATTCCCACATCCAAGAGACTGAGTAAAGAAAGAGAAGCACGACGTTCTTGTTTATAAATATCAAATAAAAGCCGGTAATCTTCTTTTCCGGTGTCCTCCGTCAATAAATCAGCAGCATAATCGTAGGAAAGGAATTCCACATACAGGGCCCAGCCTTCCACGTAGCCGCCATAGTTAAGGGTGCTGCGAAGATGGGGCAGATTGTTTTGTTCCCGATAACGCTGGTAATAGGTAGTCTGGTATAAATGGCCGGGATATCCTTCGTGGGCAAGGGTGGTATATAAATCCAGACCGGTAGGAGCCGAAGACCGGTTAATATAGATGGAATTTTGCGAATGGTCATCAATGGGCGGAACCAGATAATAGGCAGGTGCCGTGTAATCTTCCAAAGAAGTACTGACATCCTTTACGGTAGCCTGCAAATACGGCGTTTGAAAAGATGCAGCAGGGGATGGGAAATCCGGTTCCATCCGGGTTGTCAAATCCGTAAGCATTTCATCCGAATCCTGTAAGGTGAAATAGGAAAAGTCTTCCTCTGTTAACGTGGAAGTATTTTGGAAAGAAATCAAATCATCCCGTAAAGCATGCATGGAATTATAGTAATCCTGGGCTAATGTCCGGTACACCTGATCAAGCGGGACATCGGAACCGGTATTTTTTTGAAATAACCATTGGTAATAGTCCTGCCCGTTTTTGTAATAACAAAGTCCGTCCGTATTGGTTCCCTGTCCCATAAAGGCTGACAGGTTTTTTCCTAATTGTTGATAGGCGGGTAATAGGTAGGCAGAGAGATATTCTTTGTTGGTTTCTATGTATGCGTGTGCTTCCTCTTTTGAGATAATACCTTGCGTCAGGGCATGCTCCAGTCGCTCCTTAAAGGTGGTGATGAGAAAATGGGAGTTATTTGCAATTTCCGTTTCTGTAATAATACTGTCGCATTGACTGATTACTTTTTTTAAGGAAAAATCGGGCATTCCCAGGCCTTTCTTAGTTTTTTCCTCTGTAAATTTGCAGTAGCTGTTAAAATAATCGGGAGTCTGCCGGATGAGTTCCAGATAATTATCAATATCCTCTTTACACCGGAAAGTATATTCGGCCATTAGAATGGGGTACTGTATTTGAATGCCGCCCGAGGGGGAAAAAACCTCTTGTAAATAAAAATAGTTCTGCCCCTTAATTTCATTGGAAAGAGTATACTGCAGAAGGTCGCGGGTATATTGCTCTTCAGCAGATAAATTTCCGTCGGGAAAGGATTCTATCATGGTGCAGTACTCTTGCAGGGACTGATATTCCTCCAAAGCCAGTTCTTTTTCATAAAGGGGAAGGGTAGTCTCTTCCGACGAGATTCCCATCTGTTCCGGATAAGCAAGAGTGTAGTGGAGACTGAGGGTATCACTACTGACCTCTTCCAGGAAGAAATTCTTGCAGAATGCCTGAAAAGACGTTTTTTGTGTGTATACTAAATGGCATACGGGAGCAAGAAATAATCCGGCAATAATAAGTATGAGAAAGAGAAGTTGCCATTTGCGTTGTTTCATGGATTCACCCAAGCGTTTTCTTATAGTCTATGCAGAAATAAGAAATGACATTCAAATAAAAAAGTGGTATTATAGATAGACGTGGAAGTTTGGGTTATTGTCCCGGAACAAAAGCTGACCCCAACATAATGGAGTAAAGGAGAGTAATGCATGAACATTTTAGCTCCGTCAATATTAGCGGCAGATTGTACCATTATGGGAGAACAAATACAGAAAGTAAAAGTGGGTGGTGCTAAGTACCTGCATATTGATGTCATGGACGGTGTGTTTGTGCCATCCATTTCCTATGGCATGTGCGTGGTCCAGTCCCTAAGACAGATAAAAGATATTGTATTTGATGTTCATTTGATGATTACAGAGCCAATCCGGTATATCGAAGAATTTGTACAGGCAGGAGCGGATATTATTACCGTTCATTTGGAAGCGTGTGAGGATGTAAGGGCTACTTTGTTAAAAATCAGGGAATGCGGATGCAAGGTAGGTCTGTCAATAAAACCGGGTACGGCAGTAGAAGCAGTGATGCCATATCTGGAATTGGTAGACATGGTTCTCATTATGTGTGTGGAGCCGGGATTTGGCGGACAAAAGTTTATCGAGGCTTCTACGCAGAGAGTGAGGGAACTCCGTCAAAAAATTACCGAAGCAGGTCTTTTGGTGGATGTGGAGGTTGACGGTGGTATCAATATTCAGAATGTGGGTATGATAGTAGAAGCAGGAGCCAATGTAATTGTGGCAGGTTCTGCGGTGTTTGGCGGGGATGTACTTGCCAATACCAAAGCATTTATGAATGTTTTGGAGGACAGCGTCATGTGGTAGACCGTTGTACATTTAGAGGTCTGTAATCAGGGATGGGATAACAGATTGTGCACGGTCGGTATTATAAAAAAAGATAGAAATAAAGGAGAACTTATTTATGAATAAAGGAAAATATTATATGACAACAGCCATTGCCTATACATCGGGCAAGCCTCATATCGGTAATACATATGAGATCGTATTGGCAGACAGCATTGCAAGATATAAGAGAAAGGATGGCTATGATGTATTTTTCCAGACAGGAACAGACGAACATGGCCAGAAAATCGAAATTAAAGCAGCAGAAGCCGGTGTAACTCCAAAGGAATTTGTGGATGGTGTTGCCGGACAGATTAAAGATATTTGGGATTTGATGAATACTTCTTATGACAAATTCATCCGTACCACAGATGATTATCATGAGAAGCAGGTACAGAAGATTTTTAAGAAATTGTATGACCAGGGTGACATTTATAAGGATGCGTATGAAGGACTTTACTGTACTCCATGTGAATCCTTCTGGACAGAGTCCCAGCTGGTAGAAGGTAAATGCCCGGACTGCGGACGTGAAGTAAAGCCGGCAAAGGAAGAAGCTTACTTCTTTAAAATGAGCAAATATGCAGACAGATTAATTGAGCATATTAATACACACCCTGAGTTTATTCAGCCGGTATCCCGTAAAAATGAAATGATGAACAATTTCTTATTACCGGGTCTTCAGGATTTATGTGTATCCCGTACTTCATTTAAATGGGGTATTCCGGTTGATTTTGATGACAAGCATGTCGTTTATGTTTGGTTAGATGCTCTTACCAACTACATCACAGGTATCGGTTACGATGCGGATGGTAACAGCACGGAGCAGTATCAGAAGAACTGGCCGGCAGATTTGCACTTAATCGGTAAGGATATTATCCGTTTCCATACATTGTACTGGCCGATTTTCTTAATGGCACTTGGCGAGCCGCTTCCGAAGCAGATTTTCGGACATCCGTGGTTATTACAGGGTGACGGAAAGATGAGTAAGTCAAAGGGTAATGTACTTTACGCCGATGACCTTGTAAGCTTCTTTGGTGTGGATGCCGTACGTTATTTTGTTCTTCACGAGATGCCTTTTGAAAACGACGGTGTGATTTCCTGGGAACTGATGGTAGAGCGTATGAACTCTGACCTTGCCAATACACTGGGCAACCTTGTTAACAGAACCATTTCCATGTCCAATAAGTACTTTGGCGGCGTAGTGGCTGACAAGGGTGTCGTTGAACCGGTGGACGAAGATTTAAAGGCAACCGTACTTGCGGCTTATGACAAAGTGGAAGCTAAGATGGAC
>JAZSEL010000126.1:0-14654 GCA_045531685.1 Lachnospiraceae bacterium
GCAGAAGTCATTCTCTGGAAAATTACTTCTTTGTCTGTATTTTGACATACGGATAAAATAGCTTCCGGTGTTTTAAAGCTCTCTCCAGGCTTAATCGTCTTCATCCAGTGTCCGAATTCTCTGTCCGCAAGACCACCCGACATCTGTACATCATCACCACGGCGGTACACTTCCATCTGCCATGAAGCATTATGAGCAACCTGTGCACCCCAGAAAATTTGATTTTTGGAATCTTCTAATACCAAGCATGGGAAAAATCCGTTCACCGGCATGGAGCCACACTGTCCAAAACGTTCCGCTCTTACAGCATGTCCACTCCAGGATGGCTCCAACTGTAAATCTTCCAAAGTCTGTGTCTCAAGACGCCCTTCCATACTCCATACACTACGGATTCGATGCATCTTAATGGTATCGTGTCCATCCCCTTCCATAAATGGAGAAATCTTACCGAGTGAAAAACTGGATAACAGTTCCAACGTTGGCGCCTCTTTTCCCTCATTTACAAACACATTATAGCTTCTTACTGCTTTTTCTCCCTTACGGTATGTAAGATAATTCTCAATCTTATAATTTCTATCATCCTTTAAAATCGTACAGATTACGATTCCATTCTCATCTTCACTAACATTCTGACTGTCATATCTAAAATTTTCTACGGTCTGGCTCTGACGCATGGTCCTGCCGCCAGCGTAAGCTCCCTTGTATGCATCTCCCACAATTTTTACCTGAACAAGGGAATCCGGATATGGTTTCTGTCTCTCTCTGTCCTGATATTCCATTCCTGCAGGAAGTAATACTAATTCCGGATTGTTGTTTTCCGAATTTAATACATACACGGCATTCATGTCACCTAATTCATATTTTCTTATAATCTCTGCCATAACATTGCCCTCCATTACAATACGCCCATACAGTAATGACATTTTATCACATGTATGAGACAGAAAAAAGGAGCGAATACTGCTTCGCTCCTCTTTTATTCTCTATTCAATTGACAAATGCGGTTTATACACATCTCTGTCGCGCACTGCCTTAATTTCTCCAATCTGAATTCCGCTCTGTGCAAAAGCCAAATCAATATAGTAATCAATTGCAACAAAGGATTCGAGTTCAATACTGTGCTCTACCCATTCTCCATTGGTACCGTTAATGGTAATGGTTCTGATTGGAATCTTATTCATCATGATAGTCATGGAACTCTGGGAAAGTTCGCCCAAATCCGACTTCATCTTAAAGGTAACTTTATAGATTCCCTGTTTTGGAATACGGAGGGCAAACTGATTTACACTGCCTGCTTCTGTTTTAAGCCCTGTCAAATCAAAGATACCTTCTTCTAATATTTCAACAGGTGGCATGATATTCCGTTCCACATCTTCTGTCTTAGGCTTATTGCGCACTTCAAACTCAGGCTCTTCACCGATAGCACGCTTTCCAACCGGAGAACGCATCAATACAGAAAGAATATTGGAGGCATTGCGCATTAATTCCCCACGGGTGATTTTTCCTGCGTCAAAGGCTTCTCTCGCATCATCCTTCAGTGGGTTGGATTCTGCATCAGCAACTACCATAAATACATCATTCTGCGCACGAATCATCAAAGAAATCTTTTTAAGATTCGGAGCATCTCCCTGCTCTTCATTCATCTTTGCCCACCAGTCCGTCATAACCAGACCGTTAAAGCCCCATTCCTTACGAAGAATGGTGGTTACCAAATCGTAATTACTTGCTGTCCAAATGCCGTTGATAGGGTTATACGCAGTCATGACTGTATATGCTTTCCCTTCTTTAACAGCCATTTCATAGCCCTTCAGGTAAATTTCACGTAATGCTCTCTGGGATACTACAGAATCTACCAGATGACGTCCAAATTCCTGATTATTACATGAAAAATGTTTAACCGTACCCGTTACTCCGTATTTTCCCATTCCGCGAAGAATCGCCGCAGCCATTTTACCCGTCATATACGGATCTTCTGAAAAATATTCAAAATTACGTCCGTTTAACGGATGACGATGAATGTTCATTCCCGGTCCAAGTAAAGTATCTATCTTATTATAAAGAAGTTCCATACCTTCCCATTGGTACAGTTCTTCTACCAAATCCACATTAAAGGTACATGCAAGTAAAGTACCGTTTGGATTTAAGAACGCTTTGGTTCCGCAGTCCATACGGATACCGGAAGGACCGTCCGCGCAACCGCCGATTGGCATACCAAAAGCTTCCAGTGCCTTGGTAACGCCACCAAAGGAACCTGCAATACCTGCTGTTACCTTGGAAGAACACATACCTTCTCCACGTGCCATACAGATTAAATCCTCATCGGTAAGCTGCGCCAGGTAATCTTCCTTGGAAACTTTTCCTTCCATTACATCCTTAAAACGATAGCCCTTATCCCCTGTATAAGGAATATCATCCGGACGGTTATCTACAATTCTCTCTACCAAATCAACGGTTCTTGTAGGAACCGGTTCTGACTTCTTTGTTACGGTTCCGTCCGGATTTACCAGAAGAACCATTCTGTTAAATTCTTCCACCGGCGCACAGGCTTCGGATAATTCCTCTGTTACATAGGTTTCCTCTACCTTCACTGTCAGTATTTCCACTGCTTCTCTGACATTAATTCCCGCATATACTTTATATTCGCCCGCTTCCAAAACATAGCAGTTCCTATGTCCTGTGACACCACTGTCATCAAAGGATGCCATTTCTTCCAATACAAAGGCAAACTCTAACTGCTCGGTCTCCTTCGGCTGCAATTCCTTGGTTTTTCCAAAACGGATCAGGTTACGGACAGGCTTTGCCAATTTCCCCTGTGCCGGTTCATAATACACCTGAACTACATCCTTACCTGCCACATCACCTACATTGGCAACCGTTGCTTTCACGGTAATGGTGTTATTTTCCCATGAAGCAGTTGCTTTCTGTGTAAATTCTGTATAAGACAAACCAAAGCCAAACGGATAAGCCACTTTATCCTTAGCTGCTGTTTCAAAATAACGATACCCTACATAGACATCTTCTTCGTAGATACTCTTATCCTCTCTGCCAAAGTTTGCAGTAGACGGATAGTCGTTAACATCTTTTACAATGGTATCGGACAAACGTCCACTCGGGGATACTCTTCCCATTAATACATCTGTGACACCGTTACCGCCTTCGATACCGCCCTGCCATACATACATAACTGCCTGTGGCTGATATTTTTCCACAAACTTCATGTCAATGACATTACCAACATTCAAAATCACCGCAACACGGGCAAATTCCTTGCAGACCATCTGAAGCATCTGTTCTTCTTTTTCTGCCAAAAGATAGCTTCCCTCTGTTGCGGAATTATCCTTATCTTCTCCCGCTGTACGGCCAATCATAACAAGCGCCATATCGGAATTGGCCGCTGCATTTTTTACCACATCCTCACTCAGCTCCATTTCTTCCTGAGCCCATGGTTCATTTGCCCATCCTTTCCCTTCGTCAAAAGGATGGTCCACCAGCCATTCCTCGTAAATATGTAATAATTCCTCATTAAGAGAAATTCCTTCTTCTGCCTTAAGTGCATCCAAAACAGACACCACATATGGTGTATTTACCATTCCGCCGGAACCCGTTCCGCTTTTATAATAATTAAATTGGTTCCGTCCGAAAACCGAGATCTTCTCTCCGTTTTTAACCGGCAGTGCATGTCCTTCGTTTCGAAGCAATACACAACCCTCTGCTACTGTTTTTCTGGCAGTATTTGCATACTCTTTCCAATCAAATATGTACTTCATAATCCCCTCCATGAATCCGAATACATCTGTTCCCATTTGATTATACTTCATTTTGTTAATATTTTAGTAAATTTTCGTAAATCTGTCTATGACAATTATACTATTTCTTTTCTTACAATAATACTATTTTACTTGTTTTTTTCAAATAATAATATCTTTCTATAAAAAACTGCAATCAAACTCCGGAATAAAGCTCTCCTTCGCCGTTTCCCCATCTTGGACAAAGGCATTTTCTATCCCTATTTCTATGGCATAATTCAACACTTTTTCGTATTCCCGTTTTGTCACACATCGGTTTAGATTCGTATGTATATCCTGTCGGATTACCGGTGTAAACTGATTCATAATACTAATGTAGATTTGATTGCCATAGGTTTCATGCAGGTACTTCAAAATCTCCATGGAATCCTTGGTATGTCCCGGCAGTACCAGGTGGCGTACGATTACTCCCTTTACCATATTTCCTGTTTGGGTCACGGAAGCCGTAGCTTCTTTCTTCTCTTCAAAAACTGCCCCTTTAACCTGACGGACCATCTCATCAATTGCCCTTGACGCCACTTCAAAATAATCCGGGGCATTGGCATACTCTCTCGAAATTTCAGTCCTGTAAAATTTCAAATCCGGCAAATATATATCAATCAACCCCTCCAACTTCCGCAAGGTCTCCACCGTTTCATATCCTGAGCTGTTATATACTATGGGAATGATAAGCCCCCGTTCTTTTGCCAAATGAATCGCCGGAATTATCTGTTCCGCAAAATGTCCCGCTGTTACCAAATTGATATTAGCCGCTTTCTTCTCCTGTAGGCGCAAAAATGCTTCTGCCAATTCTTCCACAGAAAAAGCCTGCCCTACGGAGCTATCCGCAATATTATGGTTCTGGCAAAAAATACATTTCAGATTGCATCCCGAAAAAAATACCGTACCCGAACCATATTCCCCCGTAATACAGGGCTCCTCCCACTTATGCAGAGAGGTACGGGCCACACGGATTGCCGCGCTTTCCCCGCAATATCCAATTTTGCCATTGTTTCTATCCGCGCTACAAGCACGCGGACAAATTGTGCATTTCATATATCCTCCTCACGAAGTGTTTCCATACATACAAGAAAATCCTGTATGTAAAATGGAATTTTGCAAGCAAAATTCCGTGCCGAGCGCGTGTTGCGAAGCAACAATTTTCCTTACGCGCGCAGTGCACATCCTCACGGAGTGTTCCCATACATACAGGAAAATCCTGTATGTATGGGAACCTATACACGTTACCTTTGCAGTTAACTCCGCCAGGCACCCTCACGGCACATAGGAGATTCTTCTTATGGCTGCTGCATTCCTGCCCTGACCCGGTTCGTAGATTCCTATTGCGCAAGACCCAAACTTCAATGCCACTTACAAAGGGCAGCTGTATAAGCTCCCATCCATACAGGATTCGTTCATGTCTCAATTGCTTAGTATACTGACTTTTCTTTCCCTTGTCAAACAAATCGTCTTGGTTATTTTGTTTCCATAGACGCATCTGCCTGTTCCGTCTTCCGTAATTTTACCCGTTTACGCAAACCTTTAAAAAAATCCGTCAGCATTGCAGAACACTCTTCTTCCATCACTCCTTGTTCTATTTCCACTTGATGGTTAAATTTCTCCTCCTTCAAAATATTCAAAACCGAGCCGGCACACCCCGCCTTGGGATTCATACACCCAATGACTACTTTCTTTACCCTTGCTTGTACAATGGCTCCGGCACACATCTGACAGGGTTCCAAGGTTACATACATGGTACACTCTTCCAAACGCCAGTCTCCCATTTTTTTACATGCCTTCCGAATGGCGGTAATTTCCGCATGAGCCAGCACATTTTTATCCGTTGTTCTTCTGTTGTATCCGCGGCCGATTATTTTCCCCTGATACTCTATCACGCAACCAATCGGCACTTCGTCCAACAAGGCGGCCTTTTTTGCAAGCCTAATGGCCTGCTTCATATATCTTTCCTGTTCACTCATCCTCGTATTCCTATAATTATTCTCAGCCTTTCTTATTTTATCCTTCTACTGTAATCAAATAATAACCCATATCCCCCACTCGATATTCCCGTTTTGTTCCCTCAAACTTCTCAAATCCATACATTCTGGCTGCCATTTTCTCACGCTCGTGATAAATTCCGGGTACTCCCAGCCAATATTCCCTATCCCCATCCTGTTTCGGAAACAAAATTAAATGTCTGTAATTATAGTATCCATGCATTAGGAACTGGTTATTCTGTAGCATGCGATATCTTGGCAAAAGCCGGTTAATGTCTTTGGGAAAGATACGGTAACAGCCTCTGTCATTTTCAAAAGGATACTGTAGCTCATGGGTTTTTCCCAACTCTTCCCATAAAGAAACAGGTTCCGCTTGCTCCAGTTCAAAAAATATCTCTTCTGCCATCGGTACAGCTTTTCCTTCCTCTGTCACCGGCTCGGCTTTTTCTTCTTCTGCTACGGTTTCAGCTTTTTGCTCTTCCGTTATTGATATCGTCTTTTCCTCTTCGGTTATCGGTACGTTTTTTCCTACTTCTACATCCGTCATTTCCTTTGGCACTCTCACAGCAGGGTAATTTTCGCTCCCGTATTCCGCAACCAATTCCCTTTCAGCCTCTATGCGGATGCGTATAACATCGATTTCCTCCGTCCAGCCCTCTTCTTCTTTGGCCAGTATAAACGTCCCTTCTCCTTTTCCGTGACAAATATTTATTTTGCCCATCGGATAACCATTCCCAAGCTCTACCGTAGGCTCTTTTGAACAGACTCCTTCTACTCCGTTAATAAAAATAGAGAGAATGTGGCATTCATCATATTTTTCCCATTTAACAAAACCCGCATTCCCTCTTTTTATTCCATTCTCAATCAGATCCACATATGCAATCTGTCGTTTATATGCCATGCTCATCCCTGCCTTTCTAAGACAGTATATTCTATGTCACACGGCATTATGTTTAATTGTTTGTATTTTCCAGATATCGGAGATATTCAATTACCATCGTCGCAATCTTAAAGGTTAACGCATCATCGAATACCCGCATATCCAGACCAATCATCTTCTGCAACTTCTCAATCCGGTACACCAAAGTATTACGATGGATGAAGAGCTGCCTTGAGGTCTCTGATACATTCAAATTATTCTCAAGGAATTTGTTAACTGTGGTAAGAATTTCTTCATCAATATCTTCCGGCTTGGTATCTCCGTAAATTTCCTTAATAAAAATCTTGCACAGGTTCTGCGGAAGCTGATAAATCAAACGTCCGATTCCCAACATTTCATAGGAAATTACTCTTTTATAATCATAGAAAATATTTCCTACATCCAATGCCATCTTAGCTTCTTTATAAGACTTGGATACGTCCTTTAACTCCTGTACCGGAATTCCGTATGCCACACGTACCTTCAGCATGGCTTCTGCATTCATCATATCCACAATGGTATTGGCAACCTCTTCCATATCCTCACGCGTAGCCTTTTCTTCCAATTCCTTAATCAATACAATGCTACGCTCATCAATGGACACAATATAATCTCCGGTCTGTGGCACGAACATGCTCTTTAATAATTCTGCCGCCACACCATCCTTATCCATCTTTGTCTCAACCAAATACACCAATCGTCTCTTATCCACTTCAATATGAAGCTTGGAGGCTCTGTTATGGATATCCACGAGCAGTAAATTATCCAATAGGAGATTCTGGAAAAATCCCGTTCTGTCAAATCTGTCCTTGTATGCAATAAGCAGGTTCTGAATCTGGCAGACTGCCACCTTACCCATCATATAGGCATCATCCCCAAACCCTCTTGCTACCAATACAAACACTACTTCGTTTTCATCAAACACCTTTAAAAAATGGCATCCTGCAACAATCTGGCTATCTGCCTGAGAAATAACAAATGCATCAATAACAGAGCTTTCAAAAGGAATCTCCTCAGAAGTTGCTGCCACACAGTCCCCTTCCATATCGTATACAAAGAAATCTACCTTGGTAATCCCTTTTAACTGATCAATATTAGTCTGAATAATCTGATTTGAAAGCATGTCAAATACCCCTTATTTTTGATATCTATATCTTAAAACATCCCCTTGATTTCTGCAAATGTTTTATATAAATGCTAGAACTTATAATTGTCCATAGTATTAAAAAAGGGGGATGTCATACATCCCCCTCGCTCACCAATATTAGTTTGTGATGATCTGTTCTGTTTCTTTGTCGAATACGTGAATCTTTTCAACATCGAAAGCAAATTTAATTGTATCACCAGGTCTAGCTGTTGTACGAGAATCTACTCTAGCTGTGATTGGGAACTCTTCTAAATCAAAGTATAAGTAAACTTCTGCACCAAGTAATTCGTAAACCTTAACTGTAGATTCGAATACACACTTAGCTGTTTCGATGAACATTTCTGAATCATATACGTCTTCCGGACGGATACCGAATGTTACAGTCTTTCCAGCGTAACCGCCTTCGATTAATTTCTTAGATTTTGCAGGTGGTAATGGAATAGAATGTCCAGCTACTAATAAGCTAGCTTCGTCACCCTTAACATCAACAGTTGCATCTAAGAAGTTCATCTGAGGAGATCCCATGAAACCTGCTACGAAGAGGTTCTGTGGCTTCTCATATAAGTTCTGAGGTGTGTCTACCTGCTGGATAACACCGTCTTTCATAACTACGATTCTTGTACCAAGTGTCATAGCTTCTGTCTGGTCATGTGTTACGTAGATGATAGTTGTACCTAATCTCTGGTGTAATTTAGCGATTTCGATACGCATCTGTACACGGAGCTTAGCATCCAAGTTTGATAAAGGTTCGTCCATTAAGAATACCTTAGGATTACGAACGATAGCACGACCCATAGCAACACGCTGTCTCTGACCACCTGATAAAGCCTTTGGCTTACGGTCAAGTAATGCTGTAAGGTCAAGAATCTTAGCAGCTTCTTTTACCATCTTATCGATTTCATCCTTTGGTACTTTTCTTAACTTAAGACCAAAAGCCATGTTATCATATACTGTCATGTGTGGGTAAAGAGCGTAGTTCTGGAATACCATCGCGATATCTCTATCCTTAGGTTCTACATCGTTAACTACTCTGTCACCAATCATCAATTCACCGGAAGTAATATCTTCAAGACCAGCGATCATACGAAGTGTAGTAGACTTACCACATCCTGAAGGTCCTACGAAGATGATGAATTCCTTATCAGCAATTTCAAGGTTGAAATCCTTAACAGCTTCAAAACCGTTAGGATATCTCTTACAAATGTTCTTTAATGATAAACTTGCCATTTCTAAATCCTCCTAATTTTCCGGACTCTCACCGGATATCTGTTGTTAGTATAGCGAATCCCCAAATGAATTGCTATACCACATTTTCACAAACTTTTTGTGAATCCTTGTTAAAAATGCTTATTCAACAAAATAATGCATGCTTCCTTAGACAATTTGGACATGTTTGCCTTTTGACTTTATGCACTTTGTACATGTGAAGACCAAATATTCCAAAAGGACTCCGGAAAATCCGGAGTCCTTTTATTTATTAACGGGCGTCACTGTCAATCGGAGTCACTCTCTGTGCATCCGGTGATACCGCTTTTAATCCCTTATTGTAAAATACCATTCGATTCTTACCCTGACGCTTTGCTTCGTATAACGCACTGTCAGCAGTTGTATAAAGTCCATGGTAATCCTTTGCATCCCTCGGGAATACAGTAGCCCCGATACTGGATGTAGCTGAATATTTTACATATTCACCGGCTTTAAATGACCGGAAGAAGTTGGCAAATCTTGCCGCTTCTTTTTCAATAATCTCATCGTTAACATCTTTTAAGAACAGGATAAATTCATCTCCACCCGTTCTTCCGATAATATCCGTTACGCGGAATTCATTACTGAGCTGTTTACCCAGTGAACGTAACACCTCATCACCAAAGGCATGACCTAGTGTATCGTTAATCTTTTTGAAGTTATCAATATCAAAGAGGAAGAACAGACACTGCTTATCCGGATTCTTATCCAGATATTCCTGTATCTTACGCTCTGTTGCTATCTTATTATTTAAACCTGTCAAAAGATCAGTATCCGCCTTGTCGGCAAGCTCTTTGTTTCGCTGATTATTCTGCATACGGTTAAGCACTACGATTACTACTATCATACAGATAAACAGGACCACCGCAATGCCAAGCTCAATGGTCATAGCCTTCGCTTCTGCCCAGCCGGCATTTACCATTCTATCCACATACTGCTGATTTAAAATCGTTACATACTGCCAACGTCCGATACCCAAAGGCACGCTGACAAAATACTTCGCCTCGCCATTCAGTACCGCTTCAAATGTGAATTTGGCCATATTTCCAAACCGGTTAACTACCCGGTCTGCATCATTATACTCATCTGAAAATACTGCACGTTCCAAATTGGAAACCAATTCCCCGTTCTCCAGAAAAGCAGTCTTGGCACCGGCCTTTGCAAGCACTTCACCATGGGAATCACACAATACAAAGCTGGCAGCCAAATCATATCCGCCTGTCGGAATAATTCCCGCTACACTCTCGGCAGACATAAACATGTAAATGGTACCTTCGCAAATATTATCATGATAATACGGAACCGACATTACATATGCTCTCTGATGGGTAATACCGTCGTCTTCCGTTATAAAATAACGCGGGTCCCTGGAAATTGCAAAATAATCCATGTCCGAAATGTCCACACGTTCCATGGCACTTGTAAATCCAATACCATCGTTATCCGCAATAATTACCAGATATATATTGCTCTGCATTTTCTGCAACTCCTGTGCATACCATGCAGTATCTCCCACACTGTAACGCTCTTCGTCAGACATAATCGCTGCCACCGTATTGGCTGCACACATGGACATCTCCAACTCTGTGGCAATCTGCTTTGCATATTTTTCACTGGCAACAATCAAGTCATCCTCAACTGCATATCCCGCATCGTTGCGGCTAATCACACAGAAATTAATGACCATAATCATAATTACAATCACAAATACGGCAACTGCTGCTCCCCACTGCAGCATATTGCTTCTGCGTGCATCATCTTTTATGGAATTATTCGATGCATTCCTCTTGTTTTGGAATAATTTCATATGTATCCTCACATTTTACTATTCTTCTAAAGAACCTTCCCCTTGTGGCTCTCCTTCATCCTCTGCAATCTCCTGCGGCTCAAACTTACGGAATATGCGCACCCAGAATATACTGGCAACATACGCCGGAAGCGAAAAACCAAACAGAAGTACAAACGGTGCGAGCTCAATCAAAAAAAACGAAACAAGAAACGGTATTACCAATAACAAGACAAAAACGATGGTATGCGGTATATTCACAACCGACACCAAAAACGCATTCTTAACCGTTCCCTTTATCGTATTATGATAACGCGATAATAATGGGAACACGTAAATAACAGTCCCCAATACTACATACGCGAGAATCATCACAGCGATCATAAGTGCTGTCGGAATCTGCTCCGGCATCATACGGTAAATAATGATATCTCCCGCAAAAATTCCGATTGCAAGTAAAGCAAACAACCAAATAATCGTAGCCTGTCTGAAATTCTCTTTAAATGACCGAAAAAAATCTTTGACAATATAGCTTTCTTCCTTGCGGACCATACGTATGGTCACAAAATACATAGCCGTCCATGACGCTCCTATGGTAACAATCGGAATTGAGCACACAATCGCCAACAAATTCAATATCACAAGGTCTGCAACTTTACTCATAAAGCTCCAAACCGGATTATCTAAATTAAATATTGCACCCATGTTTCTTTCCTCTGTTCATACACGGTAATTATATTACTTTTTACCTATATATGCAAATAAATTTGTACAAACATTATATAAAAATATCATTTTAAGCAAAAAAAGTATAACAATAAGAAAAATATTACAAATAGAATTCCATAGGGGTATAGACGATTCCGTCCTTCATTGTCTCCTCTCCGATATCCCGAAATCCCACCTGATGATAAAAAGGTATCCCATACGGAGAAGCATTAACAGTGAGCTTCGTATACCGTGTATTCTGCAGCAGATATTCCTGCAAATGCCGTATAAGAGCACTCCCGATTCCCCTTCTGTGGTACTTTTCATCCACAAACAATAAGGAAATATGGTTACCGCTCCTAAGGGAAATAAGACCGAGAATTCTCTCTCCCTCCACTGCAACAAACAAAGGATATTCCCCCATGAGGAACATCTTTTTCAGGAACTCATCCGAAATAAACTCTGCAAAGCTGCGGGTTCCCTCTTCCCCATATTCCCTTGCTTCATACTTTAAAAATACCTGAAAAGCAAGCTCCATCGCATCCTCCCACTCCGATGCTTTTGCCTCACGTATTTCATAAAAACCTGCCTGACACATGTTTGGCACTCTCCTGCAATTTCATTCTTCTTATCCGTATGCACTCTCCCATATTATGAGAATATGGTAACAACAAATTCCTTGATCCGCTTTCCAAAATCAGAGAAATAATTGGTCACGCTGTTTTTTACGGTTTCCTTGACTGCACTCTCCGCATTATCAATCAGTTCATCCCCCAATTGGGTGTACATCTCCTTGGCTCGGTCCAACAGTTTTTCCGGATCCAGTCCCAACTTTTTAATCTTGTGCATAATATCCAGAATCTTTTCTTTTTCTTCTTCTGTCAATGCCACCTGAAATTTGTCTTCGCCCTCTTCAATTGCGTCCCAAATCTCCTCGTCCGTCTCCAGACCGTCCTCTTCCAATTTCTCTTTTATAAATTCTACGACTTCTTCTATTTCCTCACTGCTTCTTCCCTTTACCAGTTCTGTCAGTTCGGAAATCACGGAGTCATCCGACTCTTTGGCGTGTGCTGTCAAGCCAAATCCAAACGCGCATACCATTACCGCAATGATTAGAATCCATTTTTTCATACTCTTCCTCGCTTCATCATATATTCTTATGACTACGCACTATCTTCCCTCATAAAAACTATAAAACATTTTTAGCAACCCAGGTATATACGTCATTCATGACTTCCCATCTATTATCTTCCATCAATATTTCATGACGTTTTCCCGGATACACTCTGTTTGACACATTTGTCATTCCGACACCGGTGTAAGTTTTATAGGATTTTTCTACCCCTGCACCATAATCTCCTACCGGGTCTTCTCCTCCGCATATAAAATACAACGGCAGTTCTTTTGGCATTGCCTCAATTTTTTCCCTGTCATACAACCCGTTCAAAAGTCCTGCCATCCCTTTAAATCCATTCAATGTGAAGCTAAAGCCGCACAACGGGTCAGCAATGTATTTTTCTACATTTTCTTCGTTTACGGAAAGCCAGTCATACTCCGTCTTAGGATTGGAAATCCGCTTCTGATAGCTGCCGAATGCCATGGTATTTACCAATTGGCTGATTGCTTTTTCTCCCTTTACGGCACAGAGCACGTTCACCATTACCCTCATGGCCTGAATCAGTGCATTTGGCAACATTCCCGTTCCGCAAATGACAGCGCCGTCAATTTCCGTTCCGTATTGGTGTATAAAATTACGGGTGATAAACGAACCCATGCTGTGTCCGAACACCACATACGGAATATCCGGATATTCTTCCTTTATCATATCCTTTAATTTATGTACATTTTCAACCAATACCGTATGAGGCTGTTCCTTACAAAAATATCCCGGAGGATTATTTCCCATGGACTTTCCGTGTCCCAAATGGTCTTCTCCCACCACCAGTATATTCTTTTCTGTTAAAAATGACGCAAATTCCTCATAACGCTCTATGTACTCACTCATTCCATGTACAATCTGGATAATACAAAGCGGGGTTCCCTCAGGAACCCACTTTACTGCATGTATTTTATTTGTATTGTAAACGGAATCATAATAGAACTCTTCTTTTCTCATGCCTATATCCTCCCAAACACAAAACACCTTCGTTACAATACCCAATTACTTTTATTATTAGCAGACCTCTGCCCCTGCCGGCATATCCTTTTCCGGTGTCATAAGTGCCAGATTGCCTTCTGCATCTTCTGCACAAAGTAACATACCTTCTGATAAAACTCCTGCAAGTTTGGCCGGTTTTAAGTTGGTTAACACAAGAACCTTCTTACCAACCATTTCTTCTGCACTGTAATGCTGCTTAATGCCGGATACAATCTGCTTTACTTCGCTTCCGATTTTTACCTGTGAGCAAAGTAATTTTTTAGACTTCGGAACTTCTTCACATGCGATGATCTTACCGACACGGAACTGTAATTTATCAAAGTCTTCATAGGAAATCTCAGGCTTTGCCTCAATATCGATTACCGGCTCTGCATCTTCTTCCTCTTTGGCATCCCCCTGTGCACGGGAAGCATACAACGCCTCTGCCTTTTCTACAACTTCCTTAACATCCAGTCTTGCGAATAAAATTTCAGGTTTTTCTGTCACCTTTGTTCCGGATACGTATTTGCCGAAGGTATCCAGTTCATCGAATCCACGAATCTTATCATTTAACTGAGCCGCAATCTTAGCTGCTGTTTCCGGCATAAACGGTTCCAATAAAGAGGTACCGATCATGATGCCCTCTACTAAATTGTAAAGAACAGTGGAAAGTCTGTCAGCCTTGGCTTCATCCTTTGCAAGTACCCATGGTTCTGTCTCATCAATGTATTTGTTGCAACGTTTAAAGATAGCAAAAATCTCGGTTAGCGCGTCTGCTACACGAAGACCGTCCATCTTAGCTTCCACTTTGTCATAAGCCGCAAGTACGGTTGCCTTTAAATCTTCGTCCACCGGTTCAACGACACCCTTGTCAGCCACTACGCCGCCAAAGTACTTATTGGACATGGAAATGGTTCTGTTAACAAGGTT
>JAZSEL010000114.1:0-2017 GCA_045531685.1 Lachnospiraceae bacterium
GGTTTTGATTACGGCAACTCTCCGTCAACGGTTGAACCACATAAGGTAAGTGGAAAGACAATCATTCATACCACAAGTGCAGGAACACAGGGGATTGTAAATGCCACGGGTGCAAGCGAGATTATAACGGGAAGTCTGGTCAATGCAAAAGCCATTGCAGAGTACATTATGGAAAGACAGCCGGAAGTTGTATCATTGGTATGCATGGGGAATGCGGGAGTGGCACCGGCATTAGAGGATGAACTTTGTGCGGAATATATTAAAAGTATTTTAGAAGGAAATGAAATGCCCGATATTGAAAGCAGGGCAGCAGCACTTAGGGATACCGGTGGCAGTCATTTCTTTGACAAGGAACGTCAGGAGATTTACCCCGAAGAAGACTTTTGGATGTGTGTGAAATGTAACCGTTTCCCATTCGTGATTCAGATTGAAAAGGATGAGACGGGATTTGTTGCAAAAAGATTAAGTGAATAGAAAGTAGAGATAGCATATGAAAGCAACGGTTTTAGTGGATAATATACCAAATGGTACTATAAAGGGTGAATGGGGATTAAGTGTTCTGATTGAATATAATAACGAAAAAATTTTGTTGGATGTTGGAGCATCCGGTCTTTTCGTGAAGAATGCAGAGAAATTAGGTCTCTCGTTAGAGGACGTTGATTATGCTGTATTATCCCATGCACATTTTGATCATGCAAACGGAATGAAACCGTTTTTTGATGTAAATATAAAGGCAAAATTCTATGTGCAGAGTACCTGCGCAGAAAATTGCTATTTCAAGAAATGGATTTTTACAAAATACATAGGAATTCCGAAAAGGATATTAGCAGATTATTCCGATCGTATAGAATATGCTTTGGATGATTATAAGCTTGCAGAGGGTGCTTATCTGATTGCCCATAGTACGGACGGGCTTGATACAATTGGGAAAAGAGAGATGATGTATCGGAAGGAAAAAAGCGGATGGATGGCGGACGACTTTTCACATGAGCAGAGTCTGGTTTTTGATACCGATGATGGATTAATTATATTTAACAGTTGTTCTCACGGAGGCGTTATTAATACGATTCATGAAGTGTCATCTGTATTTCCCGGTAAAAAAATAAAAGCATATATTGGTGGGTTTCATATTTACAACAAGTCCGAGGCGGAAGTGAGGGAATTGGCAGGAAAGATTAAAGAAACAGGAATACAGTATATCTGCACCGGACACTGTACCGGGGAGAAATCGTATCAGATTTTAAAAGAGGAATTGGGAGATGTTATGCATCAGCTAAGAGTGGGGAAGGTAATAGAATTATAAATTACGTATCGGCTCTTGCACCTCATAGTATGTTGTGCTATTATGAACATCCGGCCTTAAGCCGTAACTGAATATTTTACCTTCGGTATTTGGTTGGCAAAGACCAACCAAGACCAGACCGACTTGGCAAGATATGAAAATATAACTACCAGGAGGAAGTAACGATGATTACGATGGAGAATGTTTGCAAATCGTACAAAGTTGCAAAACGGAACGCAGGATTTGGTGAAGCCTGCAAAGCATTATTTCACCGGGAGTATGAAGTGATTCATGCTCTGAATGACATCAGCTTTACCATCAGGGAAGGCGAAATGGTTGGGTACATAGGACCAAATGGGGCCGGTAAGAGCTCAACCATCAAAATTCTAAGCGGAATATTGACACCGGACAGCGGAACGGTATTGGTGGATGGTCGTGTCCCATATAAAGACAGAATCGACCATGTACGTCAGATAGGAGTTGTCTTTGGACAGCGTTCGCAATTGTGGTGGGATGTTCCCGTCATTGACAGCTATCAGCTTTTGCGCGATATCTACCGTATCCCGGAGGATCGCTATAAAAAGCGATTGAACGAACTGACCGAAGCGCTGTCTCTTGCAGATTTTTTGCACACCCCGCTACGCCAGCTTTCGCTTGGTATGCGCATGCGCGCAGAGCTGGGCGGCAAAGTCGGATCGTAGCCATGTCGTTCTGTGGCCAAGGAGTTGGTGAGGC
>JAZSEL010000073.1:0-3742 GCA_045531685.1 Lachnospiraceae bacterium
CTATTCATGCTAATGCTGGTGATGATATTGACAATACATATATTCGCAACGGACATTAGACAGGTAATGTTTGGAAATAATTACGAGACAATACATGAGGTGGATTCTAGTCATATGTTTAATGAATAATATAGATGTCGCCTAAAGGAGGGTGCCAATGAAATATTCAGAGATTCGATTTTACGAAAAGTGTTACCGCCAGAAAACTGAAGTGTCAACTCCGTGTCAAAAGAAATGGGAGTGACTTCTTGACTTTGGGATTTAGCTTTACCTTTTCTTGCCTTTGCCTATTCTGATTGGAATTATAACATGTTAGACATCAGTTTCGGCTTTAATCTGATCTATTGCATACAACGGAAGATTGATGAGCCAGTCTTCTTTTTTATAATCTGACATGGATGTACGGACAGAAACTTCTGGAGAAAATTTCTCCTGATAAGTTTTTAGGCTTTTTGCTCTAAGATTTACTTCAGCCTTTACTTCTACAGGAACGATGATGTCGCCTGTATCAATAACGAAGTCAACTTCGCAAGAGCCTCTGTCGTTGGTATAGTAATAAACAGCTAAGTCTTGGATGGTCTTTAACTGCTGACAAACGAACTGCTCTGTAAGGGCACCCTTAAACTCAACAAAAAGCTCGTTTCCATCAAGCAAAGTACGCTGACGGAGTCCAGCCATGCACCCAAGGAGACCCACATCCACCACAAATAGTTTAAATGCTTTCAAGTCCTCATATGCCCGTAAAGGAATGCCTGCTGCATTGACTCGGCTGACCTTGTGAACAAGTCCGCAATCGCTGAGCCACATAATTGCAGTTTCATAGTCTTTAGCACGAGCACCTTCACGAAGAAGACCATAAATGAACTTTTTGTTTTCTTTTGCCAGCTGAGAAGGAATGCTGTTCCACAACATGCGGAGTTTCGGTACGATTTCATTGGGAGCATGTTTGGAAAAATCCTGTTCATAAGCTACAAGAATTCGCTTTTGAATTTCACGGATTTCATTAAAATCTTTATTCTCTGCAAAGTTTTGTACCGCTTCAGGCATACCCCCAACAAAGTAATACTGCTTCAAAGCATCAATATAAGTCTGCTTAAAGCTTGTAATCATTTGGAAGTCTCGCTTGTCAAGCAGCTCGGCAAATCGTGTTTTATCGGTTGCCATTAAAAACTCCTTAAAAGAGAGGGGGTACAGCTTTAGGAAATCTACCTTACCCACAGGAAAAGATGTGCCTTGATGCAAGGCAATGCCGAGTAACGAACCAGCACAAACAATGTGATACTGTGGTACATTTTCATAGAAATACTTAAGAGACGAGAGTGCTCTGGGAACTTCCTGTACCTCATCAAAAATTAGCAAAGCATTATCAGGGTCTATTTTTCGGCCCACATACAGCTCTAACCCCATAATCAAGCGGTCTGTGTCTAAATCAGACGCAAACAGCTCTGACATTCTGGAATTGGAATCAAAATTGATGTATACGGTATCCGTATAGGCCTGTCTGCCAAATTCTTTCATCAACCAAGTTTTACCAACCTGACGAGCTCCTTCAATAATCAAAGGCTTGCGGTGTTTACTTTGTTTCCAGTTCAGTAGCTTTTCAATAGCAATTCGGTACATACATCACCTCATCATTATAATACAAATATAGTGTGTAACTACAAAAAAAACAACGATTTTTTGAGCAATGATTATATTTTTTACACCGAATAAAGTTATTTGCTTCAAATGCTCTTTAAGATAAAAAAAGGAGCCACTAATTACCCCATGGGTAGCTCAGTCTGTTTTTCCCATTATTCTTGCATGACCTTTAACATTGACAAACTTAACGCTGCTTGAAAACCTCCGAAAAATAGGCTCCACCTCCAAATAAAAGTCTTAAACTTTCTTTGTAGGGTGGATTGAAGCCTGGTCTGGAATTCTTAGTTTGTGAGTGTTGCATAGTTTGATTATCATATCATGAAATGGATATATTATAATTTTGTGATAGGTTGGAACGTGAATTTGTTATTGGCAAATCTCTAAGAGAAAAAAAGGTTAAAGATGGTTTTTTGAATATTGTAGAAAAAATCACTTCTTTTGAGCCAAAGGGTAGCTGGATTTCTCCTCAAGGGTTCTTTAATTGACGGACACCGCCGTGGATTATACATTTGTCTTCTGATAATATAGGTTCTGTCTACCAAATCAGTTTCCGAATCTCTTCCCTGATTTTTTCTTCCAAGAAATCAAACTATCCCAAGAAAACTGAACTTACAATTTTTTTATTTGCAATATCTATATCGTATAATATTCCTGTAATACAATAGGCAGAAAGAATTGTATCTGATTTTTTCTCTATTTCATCAAATCCCGAAGGTTTCTTGCTCCTTAAAATATCATTAATTTCCCAAACTTTATTACCATTATTATTATATGCAACAACATTGTTTGGTTTATATTGTTTATCCAATAATAAAATGATTACGAAATTGTTAAATTCTAAAATTGTTTTAATTCTATCCGTAAAACTATTCTTTTATTATTTATTTTAATTTCATACTCACTGTCCTTTATATACATCGCGTAAACTCCTTTCTATTTCAGTACTTCAGTTTTATAAAACCAAGAAGGTTCAATTGGTACATATTTTATTGCATATTGCACACTACCTCCTAAAGTTCCCCAACTCTCCTGAGGCCTAACAATACTTACTTCCAAAGGGAATCTCTGGGGGAGGAGGATTTTGATAAATATAATTAGGAATCTGATTATCTTACTATGTCGAAATCCACAATTTTGCCGTCATTTACATTTATCTTATAATTTCGCCCAACAAAGTCTGATGCAAAAATGAAATTATCTTTTATTCCCATCTGCTCATAAGGAAGAATATTTTTCATATTAGGGTACAAAACAGACAAATCCTCTGACTGCCATACCATTTTTGCGTCTTCATCTAGACAATAAATATTATTAATCACTATTTGATTAAATGGAATGGCGAGTAAAATAATATATTTGTTCTCATATTGAATTACATCTCTAATATCAAATTTAAACTTAAATTTAGTATTATTGATTTCTATTTGATTATCCTTATATTGATACATCTCTTTACTCCTTTAAAAGTCTTTCATTCTTAAATTTACCAACTCGTTGTCCCATTAAGTCATACTGTATGCCTCCTCCCTTTCCCCAACCAGCTACAGGATTTACTTCTCCCATTCGCATATGAACACCTGCATTTAATTCAACATCACACTTATATCTCGGAATACTGGGTAAGGAAAATTTATCTCTTATTTCTAACAGAGTCAACCCTTCGATATCTTCGGCTTTCATTATCCAGCTTCCATACATACCTGATCCCTTTGGCAGTTTATCATATACCCTAACAAAAGTTATTTTCCTAATAAGTATTATTTCTTTTACAACAGTTCCTGGTTTGTATGGAGGTTTATAATCAGGTTTGATATTTTCAATAAACCAGTTATTTACATCCTCGGCCAAATTATCTTTTATTTCTTTATACTCTATTTTTCCCCCTACCATCTCCTGCAAGGCTGCTTTCTCGCTCTGCAGCACAGACATCTGGGAAACCGTGGCCAGTGCTTTTGAAGTGCCTTGGTTTACGGCAGTGACAATTTCTGTAGATGTTGCATTTGCTACTGGAAATGATGTTTGTGGCAACTCAGGCGGTTTGAGTGTGGCATTTCTCAAGACCTGCGTTCTTGCCTCCGCCAAATTCTTCATTGTCAGTTTC
>JAZSEL010000113.1:0-4383 GCA_045531685.1 Lachnospiraceae bacterium
GGTAAATGCAATGGAAATCCTTATTCAAGGTCCCCCGTTCTTTTGGTGGCTCTAAATTTTTTCCTAGGAATATTATTAACCTATTTTTTCTTGACTAATGTAGAATGGAATAGCACTGTTGCAAATATAATTTTCCCGATAGTTGTATTTATAGTAGCAAGAATTTCTTGTTCATATTCAAAAAGAAAATATGAAAAGAACAAAAGACGGCTGATTTCCATAGCATGTATTCCCTCTTATTTTTCCTCGATTTTATATTTTGTATATTATTTATTTTTTTTGACGGTTGGATTCATGGCATTGATGTTTTTAATTTCTCAAGAGCAAAACAAGGTAAAAATACAAACTGTTTATTCCCCAGACAAGTCATACTATTGTGATGTTTATTTTACACCAACTGGAGCTTATGCATCTGGAAGCGGAAAGCTATTCATTTATTGTGTAAATACAAATTTCCCTCTTGTCAGAAAACACCTATATACAGAGGCTCCTTCTTATTTTCCTATAGGCGGACGTGAGCATTCCATACGAGTCATGCAATGGAAAAATGATAGAGTCATCAGTATAGGGCCTCAGCTTGAGATTGATGTTTCAAAAACAAAAGTATACATATATTATTTTATAAAATATTATTTTATAAAAAATTCATCACCATAGCATCACAGAACAAATTACCATCAATCTTTCAGGAAACAGGAATATGGAGATGCAATTAATTTTTCAGGCACCCAAGCAGGAGGAACTATGATGCGGAATCATCCAATAATTTTTGGAAAAAAAAGCAGTGAATATATGCATAATGCAAGAGGGGGCTATTTCACGATTTGGAATGCACTTCGGCTCTCGTAATAGGCAGCTGTTTTGTTGGCAAGGAAGGTGTAAATGACAATGAATCATGATAAAATCCAATTTTCTGGCAATTACAATGAAAATGAGGATGTGATACCTCAAACTTTTGCTGTAAAGAAACTTTCTGTCTCAGATGGAGATGGAGGAAATTAGGAGGTTAATATGAAAAGATTGCTTTTGTTCTATGCTCTTTTTAGCAATTTCGTGTTTGCAGAAGGAGTTGCAATTCATCCAGCTACAAATTTTGATAATGATCTAAAGTATGAAGGCTATTATGAGTTTAAGGAAATAAAAATATCTAATTACTATGAGTTGGAGGCTTCTATTGGTCTCAATATCAATGATGATGAGACAGAGGATTTTCTAATCTTGTTGGTCCCAAAATCAATTATTCCTCCCTTATCAGATGACTTTGATTTTAATGAGAATAAATTTTATAGGCGTATTCTTGTTGAAGTCGTTAGCTGTGAGCATGGATATTGTGTTGGCAATACCTATTTTAATCTTGTTTCCAATGCTGCAGGCTTAGGCTCAGGCTTTAATGGAATGAGTACAGCAAACGATGAAATTGTTATAGAGCATTCCAAACCAAATGGGAATGTATACTGGAGCATACAAATGTATTTTCATTATAAAAATAAAAAATTATGTTTATTCAAGATTGTATCTGAAAATCATAAGAACGAATTGATTGTTGATACTTATGATGACGTTGCAGCAAGCAATATATGCATTTCTGATTTTTTGTAATAGATGTTCTGCTCAAAACTGAAAAAAAATGACTCAAAAACAAACATATTCTTCCCGTGCCTTGTCTTGCGTGTGCTATAATTGGGGAGGCAATTAGGAGTCTGCTTTGAAAAGGATATTGATACCAACCATCTTGTTTATAGTTAGTTTGCCAATATTTTCTTTGGAGCTGGAGTACATCAGCTTTTCGATGTTATATAATGACATTGATTCAGAGACTGCCATTGCAGAGTCGAATGAATCCATGGAAAATTATATATATTTTTATGTTCGGGAACAAAGCAGGCTGAAGGTCTTCGCAAAGGATATAGACAATAAAGTATCTGAGAGGCTGAGGTTGGAAATGAATACAGTAAAAAGAGATGCTGTTGCGCTTTGTATTTTTGAACCTGATGGAATGATAAAAAAATATGAAATCTCTTTCTTTTCAGACAATATTGTAAAAGTGAATGATGATAAGTTCTATATGTATGAGGATAGTTATAATGCCTTAAAGACAGAACTTGTAGACAATAAGTCCATATCCGATGCCATCTCCTTTTTGGGAAATGGTTTTTATTTCCCATATTACGCTGAATTGTTTGCATTAAGTTATTTTGACAATCATAAGTATCGTATAGAAAATGCCGAATTGCATATCCAATTTATACAGAGCAACTACATAGATGCAGCAAATGCCGCTTATGAATATTTGGACGGCGAACTTGTAAGATTTCAAATCTTAGAGCTGGATGGTACTGAAATATATACAAAAAATAACTCTTGCCTAGACAAGTACACAATTTCATATATTCATTCAAGTAAAAGAGAAAGCCATCACGACAAGGTGTATGTCATTCGTCATCAAGACAATGACCTGGTAGCGAACATCACGGGGGAAATCAATATCTCGTACAACACTACTTATTTTTCAGGAATATTAGTTCGTGGTACAAAACATGATTTAAAGTCAGAGGAGGATGCCATTGACTTTATAGAGAGGATTGGAAAAGGAGGAGATTCTACTGCAGCCTTATAGAAATAAAACAATTTTAAATACACTTAAAACAGAAGGTATTTATGGGTACAACGATGGTGGTAATAGTACAAGTTATAAAAATAATGAAAAATCTTCAATGGAAGCTGCAATAAATGCATTGACCAATGGTAAGGACTATTCTAATGGTGCGATACGATGGGATGGATTTGATTTGGCTGCAGAAGGTTTTAATCATGTTAAAGCAGTTGATTGTGGAATTAGAATTTCTGAAACATTCTTTAATTCCTTTAAGTCTGCATGGAGTGATGATTTGGTAAATAGATATAGTGGAGGAAAATATGCAAAGTTCAGTGATAATTTTGAGGCAGGAGATCATAAAGCAACTGGCAGATACAAAGGTTGTATTTGTTATGAAGCTAGTGCGGTAGAAGGATTAACTATATTTTGGAAAAAGACAGATGACCCTTCTTTTACAGGAGGATATTATTGATGAAAAAATTCTTTGTTTTTGTTTCGTTATTAATTCTTTGTGTTATGAATGTTTTTGGTGAAATTCCTGACAATGTGATCATCAGTGACAACAAAAGCATTGAATATGAAGTAGTTGATAACGAGAAACTTAAATTAATAATTTCTATAGATGGAGTTAAATACTCAGAAATTCTTTTTTATGCGTATTATCAAGATGGAAATTGTATAGAAATCCCGGTTCCAAAATATCTTTGTGTATATAAAAATTCTATTGTTCTGATACAAGGATATGGTACTTCATATAGGAACATAATTGTTTATCAAAGAGAAGGCGAGAAGATAATTAAATACGGCTTTGAAAACTCCTTGGCCATGTCAACTTTACCACGCACTTTTGAAAAATACATGATTATATATAATCAAAATCCAGTATTAATTCTACATAATCAAGACAATACTTTGTTTTATACTGTGAAGAAAAAAGTAGAGAAAGAAATATCTAAAATTGTAATTGATCCTACTAAAATTATTCTTTTTTTTGTTGACAACGATCTTGAGGAAATACTGATTGAATTTTATGATAATACTAATTTTGAAGCTGGAGGCTATACATTGTATCGGACTGATGGAATTGAAATACCAGAGCCTCAACAAAGAGGCGGAATGGACAATAATCGGGTTGTTATCCCGTTGGACAATTTGCCGGAAGGAGATGGTTGAATGAGAAGGATTGCTGCTGCATGTTGTTGTTTCTTGATGGGCTTGGCAGTGGCGAGCGCCAAAGAACTTGTCCGTTTGGAAATACAATTGGGGCTGAACAAAGGTGTTGAAAGTCTGTATGTTGGAAAGGATGTGGAAGAGCTTGTGTTTGAAAAGCCTTCTTACATAGAATCCATCAAAGGGCTGGGGCAATTGGACAACCTGAGTGTGATGATTTTCAACAACACTCACTTTGTTACTGATTTTTCTTTTTTGAAAGAGGCTCCTCATATAAAAACGCTTATAATAAGCGGGGTACGAATTCTTGATACACAATTTTTGAAGCATCTTCCAGAGTTGGAATTCTTGGTTCTGGACACATGCAGACTAAAGAACATTGAATTTGATTTTACAAGCCTGCAGAAGTTGCGGTTTATTGATTTGTCCAACAACGATTTAGATTCCTTTCCCAACCTAAAATCAATTAATAGTCTAAAATCCCCACTTTTTATGAAAATTAATAAAGATATTGTAAAAATATCGAAGGAAAATACATTGCCAAAGGAAATGGCGGATTTAGGTGATAGATTTTGATGTTCGGGGTGGAAAGTTGAGTACGGAGGCTACACCACCAC
>JAZSEL010000048.1:0-6239 GCA_045531685.1 Lachnospiraceae bacterium
CGTTTTGAGACATATAGCGAAGAGGAAACCTTTGCATTAGGAGAAAAAATAGGAAGAGAAGCTCTTCCGGGACAGGTATATACTCTTCTTGGAGACTTGGGAGTCGGCAAGACCGTGTTTACCAAGGGGGTAGCAAAGGGATTGGAAATAGAGGAGGCGATTTGTTCTCCTACCTTTACCATTGTGCAGGTTTATGAAGAGGGGCGCTTGCCATTTTACCATTTTGATGTGTACCGTATCGGTGATGTGGAAGAAATGGATGAGATTGGATACGAGGATTATTTCTACGGAGAAGGCATTTGCTTCGTCGAATGGGCTAATCTGATTGAAGAAATTATTCCGGATAACCGTATCCGGATTACAATTAAGAAAGATTTGGACAAAGGATTCTCCTATCGGGAGATTACTGTTGAAAGATAAAAGAAATATACATTAGCAATGGAGATATGTCATGAAAATATTGGCAATTGACAGTTCCTCCCTGACGGCTTCGGTAGCCATTGTGGAAGACGAACTGACTATCGCAGAATATACGGTTAATTATAAGAAGACACATTCCCAGACTCTGCTTCCTATGTTAGATGAGATTGTCAGAATGACAGAGCAGGAGCTTGGAACGGTAGATGCTATTGCCGTAGCGGCAGGACCGGGTTCTTTTACCGGACTGAGAATAGGGAGTGCCACGGTAAAAGGCTTGGCACAGGCATTGAATAAACCGGTTGTTTCCGTTCCTACGGTGGATGGACTTGCCGGCAATCTGTACGGCACGGATAAATTGGTTTGTCCGGTTATGGATGCCAGACGCAACCAGACCTATACCGGTTTGTATGAGTTTGTAAAAAAGGAAGAAACTTATGAAATGCATTGTATAGAAGAACAATGTGCTGTGGATATCAAAGAGATAATTGAGAAAATCAATGCGCTGGGAAGAGAAGTGATTTTCCTCGGAGACGGCGTGCCTGTTTTTGCGGATATAATAAGGGAATTGGTCAGTGTACCGTATTCTTTTGCACCAAACACCTGTAACAGACAACGGGCTGCAGTTATCGGTTGGATTGGCATGCAGTTATTCTCACAGGGAAAATATGAAAGTGCAGTGGAACATGCTCCGGAATATCTGCGGCTATCCCAGGCAGAGCGTGAGCTGAAAGAAAAGAATTCCCAATAGCAGGTAGCGTATGAACATAATAAGAGAAATGACTTTAGCAGATGTGGATCAGGTATGTGTGCTGGAAGAAATGGCATTTTCCATGCCATGGCATAAAGAGTCATTTATAGAAATGATAGAACATAAAGATGCCATGTATCTTGTGGCAGAAGAAAAGAACCATCCCGGAAGGGTGATAGCTTGTTGCGGCATGCGCCACATTGTGGGAGAAGGAGATATTTCCAATGTGGTGGTTCATCCGGACTTTCGCAAACGGGGTGTGGCATACGATATGCTAACAGAGTTGTTGTCCCGCAGCAAAAAGAAATACGGGATTACAGAGTATACTCTGGAAGTAAGATGCAGCAATTCAGGTGCTATCCGGCTATATGAAAAACTTGGATTTGTAAATGAGGGCATCCGTAAAAACTTTTATGAGGAACCGGTGGAAGATGCCATTATTATGTGGAAAAGATAGGAATTGCTAGCAGACATTCCCACTGACAGTCACAAGTCCGGTCTGTATAATAGAAGTGGATTATTATATGGAGGGAACTATGAGAGAGTATAACGAAAAAGAGCAATTAACAGGAATGCAGTGCAACTGTTGTAAAAAGTATCTCAGGGTGGAAAATGAGATTGTGATAGAGGGATGCTTCAGCATAGATTATAAATGGGGATATTTTAGTAATAAAGACGGTATCTGTCATCAGTTTGATTTGTGTGAGGACTGCTATGACCGGTTTGTGAAAGAATTGGCGATTCCCATAACAGAGAGTGATAATAACGAATTGCTATAGAAAGGCTATATATGTTAGATATTTGTTTGCTTGGAACCGGCGGGATGATGCCGCTTCCGTACCGTTGGTTGACGGCCATGATGGCGCGCTACAACGGAAAAAGTATTTTAATTGATTGTGGCGAAGGAACACAGGTTGCCATGAAAGAAAAGGGATGGAGTCCCAAACCCATTGATATTATCTGTTTTACCCATTTTCATGCAGACCACATTAGCGGTTTGCCGGGGATGCTGTTAACCATGGGAAATGCGGAGCGGACAGAGCCCCTTTTGATTATCGGACCTAAAGGGGTAACGCGTGTAGTAAATGCCTTGCGGGTAATTGCACCGGAACTTCCGTTTTCAATCGAATGCATGGAAATCGAAGATAGAGAGCAGACCTTTGAATTTGACGGGTTTTCCATTCATGCATTCCGGGTACAGCACAACGTAACCTGTTATGGCTATACCATTCAGGTAAGCCGTGCCGGCCGTTTTGATGTAGAAAAGGCAAAACAGAACGGAATTGAACAAAAATATTGGAGCCGGTTACAAAAGGGTGAGGTAATAGAGACCGAAACCGGGGTGTTTACACCGGATATGGTATTGGGAGAAGCACGAAAAGGTCTGAAGGTAACGTATTGTACGGACACCCGTCCTACCGATTCCATCAGGGAAAATGCAAAAGGGGCGGACTTGTTTATTTGTGAGGGTATGTACGGCGAACCGGAAAAGGCGCAGAAGGCTGTGGAGCATAAGCACATGACATTTTATGAGGCTGCCCATATTGCCAAGGATGCGGGTGTTAAGCAAATGTGGCTGACCCATTACAGTCCGTCGCTTACAAGACCGGAAGAGTATATGCCGGCAGTACGGAAGATATTTCCGGAAACCTATGCAGGAAAAGACGGAAAATCCATAGATTTATTGTTTGAAGAAGAGTAAGACAGGAACCTACCGGGTGGGAAGGAGGAACCAATGAAAAAGTTTCAGGGAGCAAAAGGATTCATCATCGCAATTGTCCTAATTCTGTTGATAGCCGGATATTATTATTATTTATCGAACTATCGCGAGAAGGAGACGAAGGAAGAAGAGGTAACCATATCCGAAGTACAGGATTTATTGCTTAGGGATTTGGAGCGTAATTATCCGCCTACACCGAAGGAGGTATTAAAATATTTCTTCGAAATAACCATATGTTTATATAATGAAGCATTATCGGAAGAAGATGTAAATGCATTGGCACTCAGATTACAGGAACTGTGTGATGATGAGTTGAATTCCAACAATCCGGCGGAAGAATATCTTACAGAACTAAAAAGTGAGATTTCTGCTTTTCAGACCGGCAACAGCCGTATATTAAATTATAGTACATCTTCCAGCGTGGATGTGGATTACTATGAGGAGGACGGACATTCCTTTGCACGGATGTATGGTACCTATTATCTTCAGGTGCAAAAGGAGTTAAAGAGTCTGGAAGATGTATTTATATTCCGAAAAGACGGGGACGGACACTGGAAACTTTACGGTTGGCAACCGGTGAATGATACAGCGAACCCGTAATTGACAGAATAGAAGAGAAAGCAAATTATTCGGAAAGTCTGTTTGATACGGACTTTCTGCTTTTGTGTGGAAAAGAATGGTTACCATTAGGAACAGAGGGAGACAAGGATGAATCAGGATGTATTGATATTGGCAATCGAAAGCTCTTGTGATGAGACGGCTGCAGCAGTTGTGAAGAACGGAAGAGAGGTGCTTAGTAATGTAATATCCTCTCAGATAGACCTTCACACCTTGTACGGTGGTGTGGTTCCGGAAATTGCATCCAGAAAACATATAGAAAAAATCAATCAGGTGGTGGAGCAGGCACTCACAGATGCCCATGTGACATGGGATGACATTTCAGCCATTGCGGTTACATATGGTCCCGGATTAGTGGGGGCGTTACTGGTTGGAGTATCATTTGCCAAAGCATTGGCATTTGCTCTTAAGAAGCCATTAATCGGAGTTCATCATATTGAGGGACATATCAGTGCCAATTATATAGAAAACAAAGAATTGGAACCACCGTTTATGTGCCTTGTAGTATCCGGCGGACATTCTCATCTGGTAAAGGTAAAGGATTACGGCGAATATGAAATTCTGGGACGGACACGTGATGACGCGGCAGGAGAGGCTTTTGATAAAGTAGCCAGAGCCATTGGATTGGGATACCCGGGGGGACCAAAGATAGACAAAGTATCCAATGAAGGAAATCCGGAAGCAATCCAATTCCCGAGAGCCAAGGTAGCGGATAATGAATATGATTTCAGCTTTAGCGGTTTGAAATCAGCGGTTTTGAATTATCTGAATTCCTGTGAAATGAAGGGAGAGACCATTAATCAGGCAGACGTGGCGGCTTCTTTCCAAAAAGCAGTGGTGGATGTACTGGTAGGTCATTCCATGGATGCCCTCGAAAAATACGGATTTAAAAAGTTTGCCATAGCCGGTGGCGTGGCATCCAATGTCCATCTTCGTGCGGCCATGGTGGAAGCCTGTGAGAAACGAAAGGTGGAATTCTATCATCCATCTCCGATTTTATGTACGGATAACGCGGCTATGATTGGTGCGGCAGCATATTATGAGTTAAAAAAAGGTGTCACTCATGGTTGGGATTTAAATGCGGTCCCGAATTTAAAATTGGGAGAAAGATAAGTGTATAAAACCACAGAGTGTTTATGAAAACGGGAGAAGGTATCATGAAAGCAACAGCGATTGTACTTGCAGGCGGAAGAGGAAAACGGATGAACAGCAATGTTCCGAAACAGTTCCTTATGTTAAATGACAAACCCATATTGTATTATTCCCTAAAAGCATTTGAAGACAGCTTTATCGATTCTGTTATTCTGGTTGCTTCAGAAGATGATATGGAGTATTGCAGAACAGAAATTGTTGAAAAGTATGATTTCCATAAAGTTGACAAGATTGTTGTGGGAGGGAAAGAACGGTATCATTCCGTTTTGAATGGCATTAAGGCGGCTGCAGAATGCGATTACATTTTTATCCATGACGGCGCACGCCCGTTTGTAACAGAAGATATGTTGAACCGTCTTTTGGAATGTGTAGGAAAGGACAGAGCATGCGTGGCAGCCATGCCGGTAAAAGATACGATTAAAATCGCAGACGAATCCGGGTACATTGCTTCCACTCCTAAGAGAGATTTGGTATGGATGATTCAAACTCCACAGGTGTTTTCCTATGAATTAATTAAGAAGGCTTATTTTCTTTTGGAAAAAAATGAATATTCTCTTCTGGAAAAGGGTATTTCTATTACAGATGATGCCATGGTAGTAGAAACATTATTAGGAGAAAAAGTGAAGCTGGTAGAGGGCTCTTATCGCAACATTAAGATAACAACCCCGGAAGATATGGGGGTCGCAGAGGGTTTTCTAAAAGGCTAAAAAAAATTAGAAAAAAATCAAAAATTGATGTTGACAGATTAAAGACCTTTTGCTAGAATAACACTTGCGTCTGACAAAGATGCAAGCGCGAAAAACGCACGGAGAGGTATCGAAGTGGTCATAACGAGGCGGTCTTGAAAACCGTTTGTCCGCAAGGGCACGTGGGTTCGAATCCCACCCTCTCCGTTTATGACAACAGTCATAAAATATTTGGCAATCAGCTATAGAAGATTTGATTCAGAATCTCTTGGAGAAGTACCCAAGTGGCTGAAGGGACACCCCTGGAAAGGGTGCAGGTCGTTATTAGCGGCGCGAGGGTTCAAAACGCTCCTTCTCCGTTTGGTATTTCACAGATATGCCAATAGAACCTTGACAAATAAACAGTAATGCAACCCTGAAAATTCTTTGAGAATTATTCAGAGTGAAGACAACACTTAAAAATTACGAACAGTAAGAATCGAAAGATTCACGGAAACAGCTGGAGTTCAAATGAACTTGGCGATCAACTTTTAACATGAGAGTTTGATCCTGGCTCAGGATGAACGCTGGCGGCGTGCTTAACACATGCAAGTCGAACGGAGTTTTACCAATTGATTGATTAAGCTTGCTTTTGAGAGATTTTAGTAAAACTTAGTGGCGGACGGGTGAGTAACGCGTGGGTAACCTGCCGTATACAGGGGGACAACAGTTGGAAACGACTGCTAATACCGCATAAGCGCACAGTATTGCATGATACAGTGTGAAAAACTCCGGTGGTATACGATGGACCCGCGTCTGATTAGCTAGTTGGTGAGGTAACGGCCCACCAAGGCGACGATCAGTAGCCGGCCTGAGAGGGTGAACGGCCACATTGGGACTGAGACACGGCCCAAAC
>JAZSEL010000042.1:0-4661 GCA_045531685.1 Lachnospiraceae bacterium
ATGCCAAAGTAAATGGCAAAGACAGTGTGGAATTATGGGGAACCGGTTCGCCACTTCGTGAGTTCTTATATTCCGATGATATGGCAGATGCCTGCGTATTCTTATTAGAGAATTACAGTGGATGGCAGCATGTAAATATCGGAACCGGTAAAGAAGTAACCATCAAAGAACTTGCAGAAACCGTTAAAAAATGCGTTGGCTTTGAAGGCGAAATCGTTTGGAATTCGGATATGCCTGACGGGACCCCTAGAAAGCTTACCAATGTGGACAAACTTCATGAATTAGGCTGGACACATAAGGTAGATTTAGAAGAAGGCGTGCAGCTGGCTTATGACTGGTTTAGAGAAAATGTAGAAGACGCAAGACTTTAACATTGGAAACGAAATAGGATATTTATCAACTATAAGCCACTATGTGGCTTATAGTCATATATGGGAGAAAAAACTATGAAAACATATGGCGTAATTATGGCAGGTGGTGGCGGTACCAGATTCTGGCCTTTAAGCCGCAAGGAAAAACCTAAGCAGTTCTTAAATCTTTCCGGTAAGGATATCATGGTAATGGACACGGCAAATAGACTTTGCCGTATCGCAGATAAAGAAGATATTTTTATTGTGACAGGTGAGAGTTTTGTTGAATCTACAATAGAAAGTACATCTGCAATTCTTCGTGCAGACCATATCCTTGGAGAACCTGCAGCCCGCAATACTGCAGCTTGCATCGGATATGCGGCAATGGAAATTGTGCGTAAGTACGAAGACGGAGTTATGTGCGTGGCAGCTTCCGACCACTTTATTAAAGATGAGGATGAATACGAGCGAGTGATGAGAACGGCTATTTCGTTAGCTGCTGAAAAGGATGCTCTTGTAACTATTGGAATTAAACCAACCTTCCCATCTACAGGATATGGGTATATTCGAAGTAATCGTGATGCAAGCGCATTAAATAATGATAGTGTAGTAGGTGTAGCATCTGCTTACTACGAAGTAGAAGAATTCGTGGAAAAGCCGGATTTAGAAACGGCTTCCGAATACCTGGCTTCCGGCCAATATGCATGGAATAGCGGTATGTTTGTGTGGAAAGCATCCGTAATCTTAAGCTACTTTGAAAAACTTCTTCCGGATATTTACGAATGCCTTGTAAAAATTGGAGATGCCATGGGAACCGAGCGTGAGCAGGAAGTTATTCATGAAATCTACCCTGTTATACCTAAAATCTCTGTTGACTACGGTATTATGGAACGTGCAAAAGGCGTCCTCATGGTAGAAGGTGACTTTGGTTGGAATGACGTAGGTAGCTTCGATGCCTTGGAAGAAATCTACGAAAAAGATGAAAACGGCAACGTAGTTCTCGCCAATGCATGCACCATCGACACCAACGGTTGTATCCTATACGGCGATGGCGATAAACTTATCGCTACCTTAGGTGTGGAAGACATCGTTATCGCCCAGACCAAAGATATTGTCCTTGTTTGTGACAAAAAACGCGCCCAGGACATCAAACTCATCCCAGAGAAATTAGAAAAAATGAATAAAAGTGAATATTGTTAATCAATATAGAATGATGGAAGCCTATGCAAAGGAAGCCCATACAAAGCTTGCTTTGTATGGGCTTCTTTTGTGTAAAAATCATTGCACTGAAAAGAGTGGCTTGCTGCCATGTTGATAGAAAAAGGTGTGCTGTTGCTTCTAAATTATCATTGCAGATTGGTAAGTGTGTTGAAAGATTAGGCAGTGGTAAAAAAATTGTGCTATTTTGGACAAAAACAGCTAAGAAATAAGGGAAGATGAGCATTCGGGGCAATTTTTAGGCAATGGTGAGATAAATTGGCTCCCCTAGACACAAAAGCAAGTTTTTGTGTCTGAGGGACATAAGTTTTTCTCTTATTGCCTAAATTGCACTTCCGAGTTTACATAAGTGGGTCGTGGAGAGAAAGAATTGTCCATCAAACTCCATTTTTTTGCTCTTTGCCTAATTTATGTGCCTCAAATAGAGAGCGTGTGCATGATTGCTAACTCTTCGGCGAGAAATGGCGAAAATATGCGATGAGATTTCCTTTATAGGTAAGTGTGGGCATGCTATGCTGAGTAAGTAATCGCAATATAGTACATAGGATGGTGGAATATGGTAAGTAAAGAGCGATATATAACAAATGTAATGTTGGATTTAGGCGTACCGGCGCATCTGAGAGGCTATCGTTACCTGCGGGATGCAGTGCTCATGTCCATGGAGGATATGGAACTGGTAGGAAGTGTAACCAAGCTTTTATACCCGGAGATAGCTAAGAGATATAAAGTAACCGACCAGAAGGTAGAGCGTGGAATCCGTAATGCCATCGAAGTATCTTGGGAGAGGGGAAACAAGGAAACCTTCTATGAACTCTTTGGATATACGGGAGAGGGCGGAAATAAACGTCCGACCAATAGCGAGTACATAGCAAGACTGGCGGATAAGGCGCGTTTGGACTTTCGTGAGTAGATAAAAATGGGGATACATACTACAGAAGGGAGTAGCCCATTGTCAAATAAAGTTAATTTGCACTTTCATACGTAATTGTGGTAAAATATATACCGATTATAGGCAAAAATTATGGGAGTTAAACCATGTATATAATAGGTATTATTTTATTGTTTATATTGCCTTTCGCAGCAGGGACTGTCTGCAAGGGAATTTTAAGATGGAAAGAGACGAATCAGATTGAAACATATTTGATTGGTTTCTTTTTTGTGCTCATTTTGCAGGGGGTTATTTTAGTGCCATGCGTATTCTTGGGGCTGTCCTTTGAATTGGCATGTACATTGATTTTCGGAATGACAGTTGCCTTGCTCGTAGTGGGTACAATTGTTTTTTTGATGACAAGAATAAAAGAAAAGAAACAGGAAGAGACAGAAGATAAGAAAAAGCTCTTTTGGCGTAAGGGAGACAAGCTTCTTTACCTTACTATGATGGCAACCTTTGTGTTGGTAGTAGTCAAAATTATTTTAGGACAGAATATTCTCAGGGATGACATTGTGCTAGAGACAGTGAACACTACGCTTATAAATAATTCCATGTTTACGCACCATCCCCTGACAGGTATGATGATGGACGGAGGAATGATAGCATCTAAGAAAATCGTAACTCTGCCATTGTTTTATGCAACAGTAGTTAAACTTACCGGTATAGAAGCAGATGTATTTTTGTATTTGATTGTAAATGTATGGGTAGTGGGATGTTCCTACTATGCATATCTATTGTTGCTTTCCAAGTTTACGGATGTGACCAGAAGCAAAATTTATAGTTATCTGGCAGTGTTAGGGTTGTTGCTTTTAGCCGGTGATTACCATAAGGGAGCTTTGCCGTATCGTCTGTTATATCAGGGATACGAAGGGGTGACCATATGTTTTGGCGTCCTGATGCCATATTTGTTGTATGTGATTTTTTCATGGTACAAGAGGGAAAGCGAAGAAGAAAAAACGACCATAGGCATGAAGATTATGTATCTTCTTAAGATAGGTCTTATATTTGCCTCTTCCATGTTCATTACAAGCCTTGGAACGGGATTCCTGTTCCTGTTTATAACAGCGGGAATCGTGGCAATATGCTGCTTGCTGAAATCAGTTAAGGAGGTAAGGGCATGCAAGGAATCATAGAAGTAATGACACAGGTGTTTAATGGCATCAAAGCAGAAGGCTCCTATTTTATCTTGATGATAGCGGCTTTGTATGTGCTATATCGTATAAACAGCAAAAGAAACCAGTGGTATATATACTATGTCTTGTTGACTTTGGTATTGGTAGTGGCCAATCCTCTTACCATTATGGTATTGGCTAAGGCATTCCCGGTTCTGGGAAGTTATACGATATTTATAATGTTAGTGCCGGTTCTGATGGTGATTCCATTTGCGGCAGCAGAGCTGATTGATAAGGCAAAAGACGAAAAGCAGGCTCTTGTGTGGCTCTTATTGATTGCAGTGGTAATTGGTCTTTCTGGTAATCTTTTCGGATTCTATTCCAATGATGCAATTTCAAAAAAATGTAGTGTGGAGCAGAAGACACTTCTTGAAAGTATAGAAGAGTTACAGGAAGAACAGTCGGTTTTTGCAGTAGCCGATGAGTCCATTTTGCCATATGTGCGTACAGAGATTCCTTCCGTACAACTTTTATACGGCAGGGATTTATACCAGCCGGGCATGGATTTGGGAATTGTGGACGGCTATAGTGAAGAGTTGCTCAGCTTTTATGAGGCTATGAAAAATCCGGAAGACACCATAAATGACATTTTGGCTATGGCAGATTTATACGGATGTAATACGGTTATTGTAAAGCAGTTTGAAGATGCCCCAAAGGAACAGGGACATTTCAAGCAGTACAAGACGACAGATAATTATATTGTGTACACGATACAGTAAAAAATTGGTGAAGATAATAAAAGATTCCGTGAATAAAAGATTCATGGAAGGGAGGAAGAAGCATGGCATTATTAAGTGTAATCGTTCCATGTTATAACGAAGAAGAAAATGTACATTACTTCTATGAGGAATTAATGAAAAACCAGCCATTTTTTGATGAAAAAAAGATGGATGTGGAAGTGATTTATGTGGATGACGGTTCTAAAGACCATACAGTGGAAGAAGTAAAAAAGCTTGCATCCACAGATGCGAGAGTGAAAATGATATCCTT
>JAZSEL010000045.1:0-30627 GCA_045531685.1 Lachnospiraceae bacterium
CAGTACATAATACTTCTTTCTCCTCTAACACAGTCCCTGATATATCCTGTGTGTCGGTTACTTTCCCTAAAACAAATTCAGCGATATACTCCTTCTTTTTATCGGTAAGCATATCGCATAATTTGGTGGCACTTCCCAAACACACAGGAAGAACTCCGACCGCATCCGGATCAAGAGTTCCTGTATGTCCAATCTTTTTTTGTTTTAAAATCCCGCGTAGCTTAGCTACCACATCAAAGGAAGTAAATCCTTTTTCCTTATAAACATTAATGATTCCGTTCATAAAATCATATCCTTATAAAGTCTCGTTTTGTACCGTGACCTTCTATTGATTCCGGTACTGCTGTTCAATCTGTGCAGAAATATTATTAATCACATCATGAACCGTTCCTTTGGCCGAAAATCCTGCTGCTCTTACATGACCACCGCCGCCAAAGAGCTGGGCAATCTTAGCCACGTCAATCTGTCCGCCTGAGCGCATACTTACCTTGTATTCCAGGTTATCCAATTCATATAAGAATATAGCAACCTCTACTCCCCTGGTATTACGCATCTGGTTAATAATTCCATCCAAATCCTTACCGGTAACACCGTAAAAGTCCATCATTTTTTTGCTGATAGTTGCCACGATGCACTTGCCATCCATGAACAATATGCTTTCCAATAAAGCCCGTCCCAGAATCTGATTCTGGATGAAGGTTTTTTCATAAAATGTAGATTCAATGATTTCTGGAAAATTAAATCCAAATGTAATTAACTTTGCAACTGCCTGCAATGTGGCAGGTGCTGTATTGGAATACTGCAATACTCCTGTATCATGAATGATGCCAATGTATAAAGCCTTGGCAATTTCCATATCCAGTTTCTCCTCTTCCAACAATTCAAATACCAATTCACTGGCAGAGCTGGCGTCTGCACGAAGATAATTTACATCTCCGCACCCACCATTACTGATGTGATGGTCAATATTAATTTTTGTTTTAGCATTGTCAAAAATCACTTCTGCACTACCAAGTCTGTCTTTGCTGCAATCCAAGGCAATGAACACATCATAAACCTCATCCTGATACAGAGAAGCATCTTTAATCTCATTTACTCCCTGAATGCAGTTAAACACATCACTTGGTGTTTCCAAAAAAACATCCACTTCTGCACCCGGACATTCCTTGGTTAAATATAAATATAATCCCATGCAGGAGCCAACGCAGTCACCATCCGGACGAATATGTCCGCTGATGGCGATGCGACTTGCTCCCTTCACTTCTTCTAATACTTTTTTCATAGGACACCTCACTTTTAAGTCAGAATTACTCTTCTTCCTCTTCATCTCTGATGTCTTTGTTTACTTCTGCAATCTTTCTGGACATTTCCACACCATACGCAATGGACTGGTCCATTACAAAAGTAATGTCCGGAGTATTGCGAAGGTTAATTGTTTTTGCCAACCGGTTCTTAATGAACCCCTTGGCACTGTTAAGTCCTGCCAGTGTATCCTTTGCAGAGAGTTCATCTCCGAGTACACTGATATAGGCCTTAGCACTCTTTAAATCCGGTGCTACTTCCACCGCTACCACAGAGGTTAATGGATTGATTCTCGGATCCTTAATCTCACCTCTGATGATATCAGCAAGGACTCTTTGCACCTCACCATTGATTCTGGTGTTCTTTATACTGTTTTTACGCATAATTATTTACTTCTTTCTACAATACTGGAAGAATGCCTCCGGCATTCTTCTATACCAAATATAGAAAGTCTTAGTCTGCGTCTTTTGCAGACTTAGATTTTCTTTTGGTATTTCTATCTTGGAACCTCTACCATAATATACGCTTCTACGATATCGAGTTCCTGCATCTTGTCAAATCCGTCAAATACAAGACCACATTCGAATCCTGCACGAACTTCTTTAACATCATCCTTGAATCTCTTGAGGGAAGCCAATTCACCTTCGTAAATCTGCTCGCCTTCTCTTGTAATTCTAACCTTACATCCACGTTTGAATTCACCGTCAAGGATATAAGAACCGGCAATATTACCGATTGCAGATGCTTTGAAGATCTGACGCACTTCTGCATGCCCGATTACTTTTTCCTCAAATACAGGATCCAGCATACCCTTCATAGCAGCTTCCACATCTTCGATTGCCTGGTAGATTACTCTGTATAATCTGACATCTACGCCTTCACGTTCTGCTGTATCCTTTGCTGTGGCATCCACACGGACATTGAAACCAATGATAATCGCATTGGATGCTGCTGCAAGTGTAACGTCGGATTCATTAATAGCACCTACGCCGCCGTGGATACACTTAACCACAACCTCTTCGTTGGAAAGCTTGGTAAGACTCTGCTTAACCGCTTCCACACTACCTTGTACGTCTGCCTTTACAATTAAGTTGAGTTCTTTCAAATTGCCTTCCTGAATCTGGTTAAATAAATCATCCAGAGACATCTTGGATTTGGTTTCTTCCAACTTCTTATTCTTATTTTCAGCAATAAAGGTCTCTGCAAATGATTTTGCAGTCTTATCATTTTCATGTGCAAGGAATACTTCACCTGCATTTGGTACATCGTTAAGACCAAGGATTTCTACCGGTGTAGAAGGACCAGCTTCTTTTACACGTCTTCCCTTATCGTCAATCATGGCACGTACTTTACCATGGGATGCACCTGCGGAAATGAAATCACCAACCTTAAGTGTACCCTTCTGTACAAGTACTGTTGCAACAGGACCACGTCCCTTATCAAGCTCTGCCTCAATTACAAGACCTCTTGCTTTTCTCTTAGGATTTGCCTTTAATTCCAGCACATCCGCTGTTAAAAGAACCATATCAAGCAAGTCAGAAATACCTTCGCCGGTCTTAGCGGAAACCGGAACAAAGATGGTGCTTCCACCCCAATCTTCTGAAATAAGCTCGTATTCTGTCAATTCCTGTTTTACACGTTCAATATTTGCACTCGGCTTATCAATCTTGTTCACAGCAACGATAATTTCAATACCTGCTGCCTTAGCATGATTGATGGCTTCTACTGTCTGAGGCATTACTCCGTCATCTGCTGCAACTACTAAGATAGCAATATCCGTAGAGTTGGCACCACGCATACGCATGGCAGTAAACGCTTCATGTCCCGGTGTGTCTAAGAAGGTAATCTGACGGTCATTGGCTGTAACGGTGTATGCACCGATATGCTGTGTAATACCGCCTGCTTCCCTGTCGGTAACATTTGTTTTACGGATGGCATCCAAAAGAGAGGTTTTACCATGGTCTACGTGTCCCATTACACAAATAACAGGAGCTCTTTCAATCATGTCATCTGTATTTTCCTCTTCTTCCTTCAGAAGTTCTTCAATAACATCCACCTGTATTTCTTTTTCACACATAATTTCATATTCAATAGCAATATTTTCTGCTTCTTCATATGAAATCTCCTGGTTAACGGTCACAATCTGACCCTGCATAAACAGCTTCTTGATAATAGCTGCCGGCTGCATTTTCATCTTCTCAGCCAATTCCTTAATGGTAAGAACTTCCGGAATGGTAATTACTTTGATTTCCTCTACCACTTCCTCTTTCTTTTCCGGTTTAATGAAACGGCCTGCTTTGTTCTTGATTGGAAGAACACCATCATCCTCATAGATAGAGTCTTTCTTAGAACGTTTATCCTTATTCTGATTTATTCTTCTCTGCTCTTCTCTCTTACTTTCTGACTTCTGAACGATAGGTTCTTCCATAAAGCCCTTACCCGCTCCACCTTTCTGGAATCGATTGTCCGGTCTTTCATTTCTTCCCTGACTGCGTTCATTATTGTTAAAGCTGCGGTTACCAGATGCATGATTGCTATTGCCTGCATAATTGCCTTTATTGTTCTGATAGCCATCACGATTTGAGGAGTTATTATTTCCTCTAAACTCGTTTCTGTTACCCTGTCTTCTTTCGCCGTTTTGTGAACCTTCATTCTGTCTCTGTCCATATGGTTTATTTTCTCCCGGCTGTCTTTTCTGGAAATTATTATTTCTGTCACCATTGTTACGTTCCGGACGCTCGTTGCGTGGCTGTTCGCTACGCTCCTGACGTACTTCTGCCGGATTTTCACTCTGTGCCTGGCGCGGATTTGTACTGATACCACCGTTTCTGTTTAAATAGCGCGGTGCTTCCTGTGGTTTCTGTACATTCTCTGTCTGTACCGGTTCCGCTACTGTCTCTTTTACTTCCTGCTTTGGTGGAAGCTTCTCCATAATTTTACCGGTAGCTTTATTAATCATCTGGTTTGGTCCCAACTGAATCTGCTTTGCCTGCTGTGCGCCTGCTGCCTGCTGCGGAGCCGCCTTTGGCCCACCCTGACCCGGTCTTCTGTTATTATTATTCATCTGCTGTCTGTTGCCCGGCATCTTAGAATTATGTGGATTACTTACGAAAATAATCGTCTTTTTCTTCTTTGGTTCTGCCGGCTTATCTGCCTGCACATTTTCCTTGGCAGGCGCTTCCTTTGCAGATGCTTCCTTTGCAGGTGCTTCCTTTGCTGGTGCTTCCTGCTTTACTTCTGTTTTTGCTGCCGCTTCTGTTTTTCCAAAATGACCTTTTACAAGTGCAATCTGTTCCTCTTCTACAGAACTCTGTGCAGCTTTTACTTCATATCCTTTTTCCTGTAAAAAGGCTAATACATCTTTACTCTGTATCTCTAATTCTTTTGCAAGTTCATGTACTTTCATTTTAGCCATCTATTTCACTACCTCCGTCGTTCAACAATTTAATCAGGGATTTGGAAAATCCTTCATCTGTTATTGCTAAAGATGCCCGCATCTCTTTTCCCATTGCATGCCCTAACTCCGCTTTGTTTCCATAACAGCAAATAGGAACATGATAATAGTTACACATATTCATAAACTCTTTCTTGGTATTATCCGATGCATCAAGCGCCACAATAACCAGATAAGCTTTACCGCTCTTTACTGCTTTCTCTGTCATAAACTCCCCGCTGTCTACTTTTCTTGAGCGGGTAGCCAATCCCAGTAAAGATAAAATTTTATTCTGTACCAACCTCTCCAAACTCCTTCTCCAAATTGTCGTATACTTCATTTGGAATACTCATCTTGAACGAACGCTCCAGCCCTCTATTCTTGCGGGCCAGTTTTAAACATTCCATTGTACGGCATAGATATGCGCCACGTCCGTTCTTTTTACCAGTGGTGTCAAGGATGATTCCTTCATCAGCAGTCTTTAGAACTCTCATCATTTCTTTCTTTGTCTTCATGCTGCCGCATCCGACACACTGTCTCATGGGAATCTTTTTATTCATATCCTATTCCTCGTACGCTTCCTCATAACCTTCTTCGTATTCGCCCTCATATTCGCCGTCATATTCTTCATCAAACTCATCCATGTAGTCTTCATAACGGAATCCAGGAGCGTCCTTAGCCTGAGTCTCGCTCTTAATATCAATCTTATATCCTGTAAGTCTTGCTGCAAGTCTTGCGTTCTGACCTTCTTTACCGATTGCAAGGGATAACTGATAATCAGGAACAACTACCTTTGCTGTCTTTTCATCCGGATCAGCAAATACTGCTACGATTTTAGCAGGAGATAATGCATTCTGGATTAAGTTACCAGGGTTTTCATCCCATTCCACAATATCAATTTTTTCACCGCGAAGAGCATCTACGATGGAGTTAACTCTTTCGCCGTTCATACCAACGCATGCACCAACCGGATCTACATTTGGGTTGTTGCTCCAAACAGCAATCTTGGTTCTGCTTCCTGCTTCTCTTGCAATGCTCTTGATTTCTACTGTACCATCTTTGATTTCGGTTACTTCGGATTCGAACAATCTCTTAACCAGTTCAGGATGTGTACGGCTTACCAAAATCTTTGGTCCCTTAGGTGTATTCTTAACTTCTAAAATGTATACCTTAATTCTTTCTGTTGGCTTAAATACTTCGCCCTTTACCTGCTCGCTTTCGTTTAAAAGAGCGTCTGCCTTACCTAAGTTAATGCTGATGTTCTTGCCAACATAACGCTGTACAATACCTGTTACAACATCTTTTTCTTTTTCGTAATACTGACCGTAGATTACGCTTCTTTCTTCTTCACGGATTTTCTGTAAAATAACGTTCTTTGCATTCTGTGTTGCAATACGTCCGAATTCCTTAGACTTAATTTCTACTTTTAAGATATCCCCAACTTTCGCTTTCTTGGATACCTTAACTGCGTCATCAATAAAAATCTGTAACAAATCGTCTTCTACTTCTTCTGCTGTTGCCACTACTTCTTTTTCTGCATAGCAAAGGAAATCACCTGTTTCACGGTTGATTTCAACCTTTACATTATCTGCTTTTCCAAAGTGATTCTTACATGCTGTAATTAACGAATTCTCAATTGCTTCAAATAATGTTTCTTTGCTGATTTCTTTTTCTTTTTCCAGGGCATTTAATGCTTCTACTAATTCCTTATTCATTGTTTTTCAATCCTTTCCGTAAAAGTATCTTATTATTTGTACTGCCTTGTTATTAAAAATCAAAAGTTAAACGTACGCTGGCAATGTCTGCCTTTTCAAAACGCATATCTTCCTTGCCGTTATCAATCGTAACCGCTCCGTCTTCATATGCCTTTAAAATTCCCACAAACATCTTTTCCTTATTGATTGCCTTATACGTTTTTACTTCTACTTCCTGTCCCATGCTCTTTACAAAATGACGCTCTTTTTTGAGGGTTCTTCCCAGTCCCGGACTGCTAACCTCCAAAATATATGCATCATCAATGAAATCCAATTCGTCCATCTTGGCTGACAGTGCACGGTTTACTACTTCGCAATCGTTAATGTTAACACCTTCCGGCTTATCAATGTAAACACGAAGATACCAGTCTGCACCTTCTTTTACGTATTCCACATCGTACACCTCTACGCCGGCATCCGCCACAATGGGAGCTAAGATTTCTTCTGTTCTGGTTTCGTATGTCTTTGCTCTCGACATGTCCTACCTTCCTTTCTTTATTCAGTTGTAATTATAATGATGAACCGATTTTCGTATGGAACATAGTTTCATACAATAATCATATAAAAAGAGTGGACATCTGCTGCCCACTCTTCAAGTAATCATCATTCAGTTCTTACGTAGTATAACATAAAGCACATGATTACGCAAGGAAAAATTACCAAAAATCCACTTGTTTTTTTGTGTCATTCGCTGTAATTTATTTCTTTATTATACTTGCCCTGCGTAATTTCTTTTCCATGTATAAAAGTACATCCGACCTTTGCAATAATTCCCCGATATCAATAGATGAATCACATACACATCTATGGACGCCAACCGAAAGTTCCACATAATATGGCTTATCACAGTCTGCATTAAACGCTGCACTGTATTGTTTGATTTCCTGTTTAATCTTACTTTCGCAATCTTCTTCCTCACATAGGATTAAGGAAACATACTCATCACCGCCGATGCGTGCCGTAATAGCCTCCTTTGGCGTACACTCTCTTAAGTAATCCGCTGCCGTGATAATAGCAAAATCACCTGCCGGGTGCCCAAAGGTATCGTTGATTTCTTTTAAATGATCCAAATCTGCAAACAACATGTATGCCGTCTTTCCTGTATTCTCGTTGATACACCGCATGGCATCTTCCATAAATCCCCTTCTATTAAGAAGATTAGTCAGATTATCGATCTTCGAGATGGAATTAAGGATGATATTCTGTTCTTTAATCAACTTTAAGGATGCTTCCAATTCCCGCTTGGATTCCTGTTCACTGGCATTCAAATGACAGAATCGTAAGAAGGAACCTACCTGCAAGCTACATTCTGTGACAAAAGGCATATCCTCAGGGCTGTTTTCACACACCATAAATCCATACTGTTCATTCGCTGAGAACAATACATAGGTAGAGAAAATATGTCCTCTGTCCTTGGCAATAATCCCTGAAACACCTTTTTCTTCGTCAAACGGAATCCATTCCTCTCTAGGCAGCGACACAAAATCTCTATTCTCATAATAAGCAGCCAGATACAATTTACTAGACATACTGAGCCAGAAGGAGGTATCTCCCTTTACCGGTTTTTCTAAGAAAAAGAAATAACATTTGCTAATGTCCATGGAATAAAAGCGCTTCATGATACAGGAAAGACCTTTTTCCATGCTCATCTCCGGAACCAAAAGGTCCTGCACAAAGGTATTCACAAACCAATTCTGGTGTCTGCTCTTCTCGCTCTTAACCTTTAAGGAAGAAATCTCCGTTGTATGGATATATTCCTGCGTAGATGCCATAATTTTAGTAATATACAATCTGGTAGTTTCTTCCTTTACACAGGATTCCATAGTCCGCATAAGACTTACAATATGATCCAAAAGAATCGTTGGCGAAATAGGTGCATTCTCACATAGCTTTTTCAAATATACAAACTGTGATTCAAATGTGTACTCTTCATGGTTACCATACAACATATTCCCCAGAAAATCTTCAAAGAAGCGAATCAATGTTTCTCTGTAATACTGCTTTACCTCTTCATAAGGAATATAGGAGAACAACTCTTCTACCATTAAATCCAAACGGTTGTAGATATATTGTGCAAACCCATATTCTTCGATGTGTTCAAATTTAATATCTTCATATCCATAACTACAACCACAGGAAGCTCTTTTATGTAATACGGTTTCTACCTTTTCGTTAGAAACATCTTCTCCGTTATAAATCTTTATTGCCTGCTTAATTGCCTGATAGCTCAGCATAAAACTGCTGTACATAACACTGGTAAGCGGCGGATTCACAGTCTTGGCCATATCCAAATCATCAAATCCGGTAATGGCAATATCCTTACCAACCTTCAGCCCTCTCTCTTCGCACACACGATAACCGGCTTTGGCCATATTATCGTTAGCAAATGCAATGGCTTCCAAATCCGGATTCATATCCAAGAGATAACGTACCTGTGAGTCTACATACTCTGAAAAATCTCCGTATACCACCATTTCATCGGAAACTTCCAACTTGTATTCTTTCATGACATCATAGTAAGCCCTTAAACGCTCTTTCGAATCACGGTTATGTTGGGTTCCTGCCATAAAGGCAACCTTTTTATAGCTGTGATCTCTTACCAGATGTTCAATACATTCCCTCATTCCGGCATAATTATCCGCATTCAAATGAGAGATATCTGCTTTATCTGCAACATCCTTTAACATAATACAAGGAATATCTTTATAATACTCAAGCAGTTTTTCCTTCTCCGGTGTATCCGAAAAAGAACTCAATGTTCCATATGATAGAATTAAAACATCCGGTTTAAACAATGGCGCATAATCATAAATACTTGAAAAACGTACCTGGAAATCTTCCCCCGTCATATCCGACAATATGTGATTCGTGTTTCGCGGTATGCTGGAACGAATCAGAAAGACCAAATTGACTTTCTCTTTCTTCGCACAGGAATAAAATCCATTTATCATTTCATTCGCATTTTCCTTATTCCTATCTCCCATCAGTACTGCGATTGTAGGATATCTCTTATCCATAATATAATACCTCTTTTGCTTATTCCCCCAATAATCGATATATTATATCACACTTTTTTACATAAAGACAGACATTTGGTTAAGCAAATGTCTGTTTTTGCATCAAATATTGAAAGAAGTGCTAACCTATTTCGGCCAGCACTTCTTTAATTTCAAAATAACAATACAGGCAACACCTGCTATTACCGTTAATATGGCATACATAATACCATACGCCATATTCTGGGAAATACAGTTACCCAAATAATCCGTGGCAAATCCGTTCACTAATGGTACACAGAAATCAATCAACGTATGCCAGAGCAAACTAATCAACACACCAAGCCAATCCTTTTTACATCTGACAAAATAGAACACTACCATGGTCATGGCGATATGCGCTACCACCGTAAGTACGCGTTCATAACCACCTGCAAGGAACAAAAACCAAGGTGTATCAATAAGCGTTGCCGGTATGGATGCATATACTTCATAAACTTCTGCCGACTGTCCTCCATTCTGCATTTCGCTAAGTATTTTATCCCACGCACCGGTATTCACCAATACAGTAAATAATAAATTATTTACATACGTTGCTCCAACCAGTGCAACTGCCTCTATTCCTCCATGCCCGATTCCTGCCATAAATCCAATCTCATATGACAAATCATCCACAAGACCTTTTCCCTTATCTAAAATTTTGGCAACACCATATCTTGCTACTACCTCAAAAAGCCCTGCTGTAAATGCAAGCAAAAAGCAGTACGCAATGTAATTTTTCTCTACCCATGAATTAAATCCCGGCAGGGAACTTACCACATTTAAAATCGGCAGACGGATTCCTATCTGCAATAATGCAAATCCACAAGCTCCCAAGATACCTGCAATCCAGATTCCTTTCTGCTTATGTGCTTTCCCATACCAAATGAATATTGCTATTGGCAGTACAAGGCTTAGCAATAATGTAATTATCATGCAGATAATCGATAATGTGCTGATCATAATCTAGCTCCTAACAAATTATTTTCTTTTTCTAATTTCCCCTACTCATGTCCAAATTTCCTGTTCCAATTACCGGCTTCCCTATAGTTTCCGATACTTTCCTCCAAAAACATCCTGTAAGAATATTCTAAACTCCATAACCATATCATCCTTCACATCCTTCTTGCGAACCAACGATGCCTGATTCATAGTTATGTAGAAAATAAAATAGTCCTTACTCTCCATAACACCATAAAACTGGTCATAGCGAAGTTCTGCGTGAGAATGCAGTTTCGGCGTCTCCATTTCTAAATGTTCCTCATAAAAATGCAGAATACTTTCCGCCCCAAAAGTCCCTGTATTATCTGTCTTCACACGTTGCTTATTTCTTTGCTCAATGCGGAAACAACACGCCCCTATTGCAAATACCAACATAATGATAAAGGTTAGAATAAAACCAATTGTCGATACTCTCCCACTACTAAAATTTACAAATAATGCACCTACCAAGCATAATGCAACAATCATTGGAACTACTAATTTATTTCTGCAAAAGGTAGCCGTATAGAGAAACTTCCTATAGTCCTCTTTTTCCATTTTAGTCGTAATTAAAAATTTCTCCTGTTTCATAAAACATCCTCACGTAGATAATCCGGCTTTCTTATAATACAGCCTTTTACCAATTAATATTTCTTTCTCAATACCAGATAACTAATCCAATACAATACCATAAGAATACATAAACTAAAAGATGCAAACTTAGTCACATCATCATATCCTAACACCTTAGATACAATAGTCGTCACTGCCATAATCAGAATAAATAAGTATCCGGCCCAGCCCCACGCCTTCATGGTAAGATATTTGTTACGCTCATCACCAGCTTCTATGTCTACCCTCTCACGATATTCTTCATCACTGCGATAGCGCCAGTGCATAATAATTCTTATTCCTGCAACCCCTACAAGACCGCTTCCGAAACCATTCCAAAATTGATCAATAAATCCGGCAAGTGAAACTCCTATAAGTATCACCCCTAACACAAGCCAAAATATACTTAAATAAATCTTTTTTCCACACTTCATAAAAATTCCCTCCTACTTCAAATCTTCCTCTTCAAAAATAAATACTTCCTCAATCGTCATTCCAAAATACTGTGCAATCTTATATGCAAGAATAATAGATGGGTTATAACGCCCTGTCTCCAGGGAACTGATCGTCTGTCTGGATACTCCCATACTCCTTGCAAAATCTTCTTGTCGAATTCCCTTTTCTTTTCTGATTGCTTCAATTCTGTTTTTCACAATCTCACTCCTTATCAAATTGGATTTTCATGCAAACTTCTACATTACTCCATTCAAATTCTACACGCGCGCTTTGTAAAGTCGACTTTACATCTATAAAATAACACTACTTGCAAATTATGTCAAGCATACTTTACATTTTTATTTTTTTATGAAAACCACTTGCTTTTTTCTGGATTTATGATAGGATTAACAAGTGTCAAATATGGCGCGTTGGTCAAGAGGTCAAGACGCCGCCCTCTCACGGCGGAATCACGGGTTCGATTCCCGTACGCGCTGCTGACTGATAAATTTATATTTAACAGCCCAACCCGAGAAGAGTGTTGAAATCGTATGGTTTCAATGCTTTTTTATTTTTCAAAAAAACAAGGAATTGGCACATCCGCACAATTCCTTGTTTTTATATACACATAGCTTCGCAGTCATTCAAATGTTTCCCGACGCTACTCTTCTATAATCTCATAACGGTTAAATATCTTATCTTTTCCGCATACATGCTTGGTTCCGTCACCATCGATAATAATATAATCTCCTTCACCAATAAAGGTACGGCCTCTACGGTGCATAATATACGGACATACCACTACCCCATCCGGACGTGTTACCTTAACAAGGAAATCCGTTACAATCCATCCCTTTGTCACAACGTCTGCAAATGGTTCAAATCCATCTTCCAAGTTCTTATCCAATTCATATGGAAATACATCTGCAATAATCGCAGCTCTTTTACATTTCATACGCATACCTCCCGTATCAAACCCAAGTTTCCTTTTGACAATACAATTATATCATTTTAAATGAATTGTGACTACAATTTTTCAAAATTCTTTTTTCCATTCTTTTCCGGAATATAAAAAAGCCGGAGTCAAGACCTTTCCTGACTCCGGCACCCGTTACTATTCTTAATAATTTTCCTGTCTTACTTCAAAATATGCCTGTGGATGATTACATACAGGACATACCTGCGGAGCACTTGTACTCATTACCAGATGACCACAGTTACGGCATTCCCATACCTGTACGCCACTCTTTTCAAATACCTGCTTTGTCTCTACGTTTTTAAGGAGTGCACGATATCTTTCTTCATGCGCTTTTTCAATAGCAGCAACCCCTCTAAACTGTTCTGCCAGCTCATGGAATCCTTCTTCATCTGCTTCTTTAGCCATACGGTCATACATATCTGTCCACTCGAACTTTTCACCTTCTGCTGCATGATAAAGGTTTTCCTCTGTTGTACCAAGTTCACCTAACGCTTTAAACCATAATTTTGCATGCTCTTTTTCATTCTCTGCTGTCTTTAAGAATAATGCTGCAATCTGTTCGTAGCCTGCTTTTTTTGCAACAGAAGCAAAATATGTGTACTTATTTCTTGCCTGGGACTCACCTGCGAATGCTTCCCATAAGTTTTTCTCTGTTTTTGTACCTGCATATTTGTTTGCCATAGTTATACCACCCTTTCATTTTATAAAAGAAATTATTACCTTCTATCCGGATATTATACTACATCTGCGAAGCACTTGCCAGCACATGCTTTAATAATACAGAGGTTGTTACGGTTCCCACGCCTCCCGGTACAGGAGTTACTGCTGCCGCCATTTCACTGACAGAATCATAATCCACATCTCCGCAGAGTTTACCGTCAAGCATATTGATTCCCACATCAATAACCACCTGTCCCTCTTTGATGTAGGAAGCATCTAGCATCTTTGCCACTCCGGCGCAGGCAAATACAAAATCAGCCGCCTTTACTTCCTCCTGTAAATTAACGGTTTTTGTATGGCAAACCGTTACCGTAGCATTTTTCTTAAGAAGCATCTGGGCAAGAGGTTTTCCCACTACCATACTTCTGCCGACTACTACTGCCTTTTTACCGGTCAAATCATATCCATAGTAATCAAGCATCTCCATAACGGCCTGTGGGGTACATGGCGCATGCCCTTTCCCATCCTGGGCAAACACATGGGCCGTATTGGCACTTCCCATACAATCCACATCCTTCATAGGCGTTACCAATTCTTTAACCACTTCTTCATTCAAGTGTTTTGGCAATGGACGGAACACCAGAATACCATGTACTGTTTCATCTTCATTTAATCTTTTAATTCCGGCCTCCAGCTCTTCCTGTGTAACATCAACAGGGAAAACAACGGAATCCACACTTGCTCCAACTGCATCAAAACGTTTTAACAAACCTCTTTCATAGGAAAGGTCGTCTTCTCTTTCTCCCACACGGACAACTGCTAATTTCGGTTCGATTCCCTTTTTCTTTAATTCTTCTACCTGCATTGTTGCCTCGGCTGCAATCTGCTTTACAACCGGCATTCCTCTTAATTCCTGCATATTAATATCCTTCTTGTCTTTTTTTATTATCTGCCGTTATCTCATACTGCCGGCTATTTTTTCATACACTGTCTCACATCGTCTTGTTCCGTCTGCCACCAAAGTCTTTGCTTTTTCATTCATGGCTTCTGCCACTTCCCTATTCTTCATGGACTTGGTATTGATATAGATATTCATTACCGCTCCCTTTAATGCCGTTTCACAGGCAGCTGCTGCCACAGCCACATCACTGATAGCCAGACGGGAACCGATTACTTCCAACTCTTCCAAAACAGGTACCAGCTTCGTTACATCTTCCACGATTTTCATTGGCGCATTAGATGCCGTAAGCAAGGCTTCTTCCATAATCACATCCCTGTTCGGATCGTCCTTTGGAATAGAGTATGCCTGTGATAAAGGATAAAAAGCGTCGGCATCCAATTTAATATCTGCCATAAGCTCTGAGCGAAGTTCCTCCATATACGGGAGAAGTTCGTCAATTCTATCCTGATACTGTGCATACTTTTTCTTACCGGTGGTAAGATTTAGCACCATACTGCATAGTGCGGAACTAACCGCACCTACCAAAGCACTGGCTCCACCGCCTCCCGGCACCGGGGCATTGGAAGCAAGTTCTGTTAAAAACTGATTCATTTCTGTCATTCCTCCTAAACGTATTATATTCCTCAACCCATGAAAACATCCCGTTTTCATAGGTTCTACATAATATCAAACAAGCTCATCTGGTTGGATTCCGGAATATCTCCAAACAGATTCAATGACGACATTAATTCTATAACGGTCTTAGACACCTTGGTACGCTGTCTGAAATCATCCTTGGATAAGAACGGACCGTCCTTTGCCGCTTCTACAATAGCATCCGCCGCCTTTTCACCGAGTCCGTCAATACTGCTTAAGGACGGCATAATTTTTCCGTCCATAATCTGAAAATTGCGGGAATGGGCCTTAAAGATATCAATCGGTAAAAAGTCAAAGCCTCTGGCATACATTTCCTGTACCAATTTCATATCCTTTAACGAACCCTGCTCCTTCGGGGTCAGACTATCGCTGCGTTTCTTATAATCCGCCATAACCGCTTCCAGATGCTCTCTTCCCTGACACATCAGTTCATAGGAAAATCCTGATGCACGGATACTGAAAAATGCCGCATAAAATGCAAGCGGATAATTAATCTTACAATATGCAATACGCCATGCCATCATAACGTACGCTGCCGCATGGGCTTTCGGGAACATGTATTTAATCTTTTTACAGGACCAGATATACCAATCCGGAACATCTGCTGCTTTCATGGCTTCTTCCCATTCCGGCTTCAACCCTTTTCCTTTACGGACACTTTCCATAATGGTAAAGGCAAGAGAACTTTCCACTCCCATGCTGATTAAGTACACCATGATATCATCTCTTGTACAGATAGCCGTTGAAATCGTAGCTTTCCCTTCCTGAATCAAAGTCTGGGCATTCCCCAGCCATACGTCCGTACCGTGGGAAAGACCTGAGATTCGTACCAAATCCGAAAATGCTGTCGGTTTGGCATCAATCAACATCTGCATGGCAAATTCGGTACCAAATTCCGGGATACCCAGACAGCCCAGCTTCGTTCCGCCTATCTGCTCAGGGGTAACTCCCAACGCATCCGTATTCTGGAATAAGGACATAACTCCCTTATCGTCTAAAGGAATGGTAACCGGGTCCAGTCCTGTTAAATCCTGTAACATACGTATCATGGTCGGATCGTCGTGTCCGAGAATATCAAGTTTTAACAGGTTATGGTCAATGGAATGATAATCATAATGGGTAGTAATGGTATCCGTTGTCATATCATTTGCCGGATGCTGGACCGGGGTAAAGGAATTAATATCCTCTCCCACCGGAAGCACTACAATCCCTCCCGGATGCTGTCCCGTACTTCTCCGGATGCCTACACAGCCACCTACAATCCGGTTAATCTCACAACCACGCTTCTTGATTCCTCTTTCTTCATAATAATTCTTTATATATCCATAGGCAGTTTTATCTGCCAATGTTCCTATGGTACCGGCACGGTAAGTCTGTCCTGCACCAAAAATAACTTCCGTGTATTTATGTGCCTTACTCTGATATTCGCCGGAGAAGTTAAGGTCAATATCCGGTTCCTTATCTCCCTTGAAACCAAGGAAAGTCTCAAACGGAATATCAAAGCCTTCTTTTTTCAGCGGTGCTCCGCAGTTCGGGCAATTCTTATCCGGCATATCCACTCCGGCACGGCCCGAATATGCCTTTACTTCGTCGGAGTAAAAATCATTATAATGACACTCCGGGCAATAGTAATGAGGACTTAAGGGATTAACCTCTGTAATACCGGACATGGTGGCAACAAAAGAAGAACCTACCGAGCCTCGGGAACCTACCAGATATCCATCCTCTACGGATTTCCATACCAATTTTTGTGCAATGATATACATAACGGCAAAGCCATTGGTGATAATGGAATTTAATTCCCTCTTCAGTCTGGCTTCTACAATCTCAGGAATCGGTTCTCCGTAGATTTCTTTTGCTTTGCTGTAACAAATATCCGTCAGTGTCTTATCACTGTCTTCAATAACAGGCGCACATTTATCCGGCCTTACCGGTGACATGGTATCTATCATATCCGCAATCTTATTGGTATTGGTCACTACCACTTCCATGGCTTTTTCACTGCCAAGATATGCAAATTCCTGTAACATTTCTTCTGTGGTACGCAGATAAAGAGGTGCCTGGTCATCTGCATCCTTAAAGCCCTTACCCGCCATAATAATACGACGGTATACTTCATCCTCTGGGTCTAAGAAATGTACGTCACAGGTTGCCACTACCGGCTTGTTAAACTGTTCCCCCAGCTTTACAATCTTACGGTTGATATTCTCAATATCCTCCACCGAATTGACCATTCTTACTCTGTCCGATTCAATCATAAACATATTATTGCCCGTAGGCTGAATCTCCAGATAATCATAAAACTCTACAATTCTTGCTATCTCTGCATCGGAGCGTTCGGAAATAATCGCCTGATACAATTCTCCCGCTTCACAGGCACTGCCCAGAATAATTCCTTCCCGATACTGCATAAAAACGCTCTTTGGAATTTTGGGCTGTTTATTAAAATAATCCAAATGGGACAGAGACACTAAGGTATACAAATTTACCCGTCCCACATTATTCTTTGCCAGCATAATGGCATGATACGAACGGAGTTTTCGAATCACTTCCGGACTGTCCTCGCCTAAACGGTTCATATCTGCAAGTGTCTGAATGCCTCTTTCCTTTACCATATCCAATAATTTAATAAAAATCTCTGCCGTTGCCTGGGCATCATCCACGGCGCGATGGTGATTTTCCAATGATACCTTCAGGGTTTTTGCCACTGCGTCCAAGGTATGTTTTGACTGCTCCGTTAACAAAGCCCTTGATACCCCTAATGTATCAATACAGGTATAGTCAAAAGGCAGCCTCTGCCGTCTGGCATTTTCTTCTATGAAGGACATATCAAAGGTCGCATTATGGGCAACTAATACACTGTCCTGTGCAAACGCCAAAAACCGTGGCAGAACAGACTCGATATCATCTGCATCCATGACCTGTTCATCGGTAATGGAGGTTAATTTTACAATTTCATAAGGAATCGGACAGTGTGGATTTACAAATTCAGAAAAATGGTCAACAATTTCTCCTCCCTTTACCTTAACACCGCCAATTTCGATAATTTGATTGTTTACGCAGGAAAAACCTGTGGTTTCAATATCAAACACCACATATGTATTATCCAAATCCTGCCCTTTTTCATTGGTAACAATCTCTTTCAAATCATCTACTATGTAGGCTTCCACCCCATAGATTACCTTAAAAAAGTCATCCCTGTTCGGATTTTCTTCTCCTGCTTCCTGACGCTTTTTCTTTTCGTCACGCCATAAATCTTCCCACACATGATTGGCATCCGGGAAGGACTGGGTCACACCATGATCCGTGATAGCAATGGCAGGATGCCCCCATTTATAGGCACGCTTTACAATATCCTTTGCTTCGGATACCCCGTCCATATCACTCATCTTGGTATGGCAATGCAGTTCCACACGCTTATGGACACTGTGATCCATACGACTTGTGGTAAAATCTTTGATTTTTACAATACCTACAATGGAGCCAATGGTAAGTTCACCATCGAACTTATCCACCATGGCCATACCTTTTAATTTAACAAATGCACCCTTTCCCAAAGAACCGGAAATCTCCGGAACCTGATCATTGCGAAGGAATATTTTTACCGTCATAGTATCGGTAAAGTCCGTAATATCAAAAAAGTAAATGGTCTTTTCATTACGGATTTCCCTCTTATCAACGGCTATAATCTTACCGCGGATAACCACTTCACCAATCTCGCCGATGATATCTTCCATCGGCATGGCTTCTTCTTCAAATTCACGGCCATAGATAACATCCGGATTATCCGAACGTTTAAGAGGCCTTTTATTCTCTTCCCGTTTCTGGGACTTGTCCTCTTTTGAAGCCACCTTTGCTTCTTTAACAGGTACTTTTTCAGCCTGCGGGGCTGCTGTGGTATCCCAAGGTACATCTGCGGTACCTTGTACACCCATGTCCCCTGTTCCGGCTTGTGAACCGTTTACTATTTCACCGTCCTTACGGTAGATTCCTGCTTTACGGGCTATCTCAGCCACTTCACGCTGCAAAACAATTTCATCCTCATCCTTACGGCTTCCCGATACTGCTTCCTTATAGGACATCTGAATCTTACAGGACAAACCGCAACGCTGTACGATGATTTTTTCCAAAATATCATAGAGTTCTGCTTCGGATTCTCTTACCGGAACCCTGTCTTCCAATATAAGGTGCAGGGTATCCTCTGTTGCTTCAAAATCTGCTTTTCTAAGAGCGGTATGTAAAATGTTACTGTAATTGCTGATTTCCAAAGCAATACTCTCTTTATAGGCATCCAGAAGGGTTTTCACGTTAAACTGTGCCGATAATACAAACTTCTCCTGAATTTTAATGGTCATATTTACTTTTGGGAAAAGCTGCTTTTTCAGTTCCTTTTCCACTGCATACACACTTTCCTTTGGCAGCAGGTGGTCAGAACGCAGATAAATGCGCAAAAAATCCTTCTGACGGTTTGTCGCAACACGTTCTACCACTACATCTGCAAAAAGAGTATGCAGCTCTTTATTCAGTTTACATGCCGGAAAAACCTGTGCGAAATTCTTCTCCATATCCTTGCATTTATCCTTTAATACGAAAAATAGTCTTGTACTGACAAACAGACTGTCCCTTTACTGACAGTCTGTTTATATATTACCATATTTATTTGTTCCAGTTAAGAAGTTCTTCTCTTAATGTGGAAAGTAATTCACTCTCCGGAACCTTTTTAATAATCTCACCCTTTTTAATCAGGAGTCCTTCGCCGATTCCCCCTGCAATTCCGATGTCTGCTTCCTTTGCTTCTCCGGGTCCGTTTACCGCACAACCCATAACAGCCACCTTAATATCCAGCGGAATATCTGCCACCATATTTTCTACCTGATTGGCAAGACCGATTAAATCTATCTTAGTACGTCCGCAGGTCGGACAACTTACTACTTCTATGCCACCCTTTCGCAGTCCCAGTGTCTTTAAAATCAATTTGGCTGATTTAATCTCTTCTACCGGATCTCCCGTCAATGATACACGGATGGTATCACCGATTCCTTCATGTAAAATGATACCAAGACCGATGGAGGATTTAATATTACCGCTTAATACAGTACCGGATTCCGTAATTCCCACATGCAATGGATATGGTGTTAATCCGGCCAGCTTCTTATGGGCTTCTACACACATAAGCACATCGGAGGATTTAATGCTGATAACAATATTATCGTATCCGCACTCCTCAATCATGCGCACCTTATCCAGTGCGCTTTCCACAATACCCTGGGCAGTTACACCATTATATTTTTCGACCAGTTCTTTTTCTAAGGAACCACTGTTAACCCCAACCCGGATTGGAATATTCTTTTCCTTGGCAACCGCTACTACAGCCTCTAACTTTTCTCTGCCACCAATATTACCCGGATTAATCCGGATCTTATCTGCGCCATTCTCAATAGCGGCAATTGCCATTTTATAATCAAAATGGATATCCGCTACCAATGGGATATGTATGCGCTTTTTAATCTCACCAAGCGCCTTGGCAGCTTCTTCATTCGGCACCGTACAACGGATAATCTCACATCCAGCTGCTTCCAATCTAAGAATCTGTTCTACGCATGCTTCCACATCTTCTGTCGGAACATTCGTCATGGACTGGATGAGAATCGGATTCCCACCACCAATCACCCTGTCGCCAATATGAATTACTTTTGTCTTGTCTCGATACATAGCTATGCCTCTTCCTTGCTTTCTCTGCTTATTCTAATTTTTTCCATTTCCTCTTGAAACCATTCCCACGCTTTCTTTTCTTCAGCAATAATTTCTTCGCGTGTCATCTGTGAATGCCGCCAGGAATTATAATCCCTGATTTTCCTAATATCCTCCAAATCAAAACGGTCACTTATTTCCGGTTCTTTCATCACTATCATCATCCTTCTCTAACAGAACTGACGGTGGATATATTAGCAAATCTTTATACCCTTCCAGCGTAGTAATCACTTTTATTCCGCGAACGGTCTTTACATTTACAATATGTTTGAAATTCCATGATGTAATTATATCACATCCCGCCAAAATTGCCGATGCAATATGTCTGCAATCATCATAACTTTTCTGCTTTAATATCCCCAAATCAATCATTTTCTCAGCCAGTTCAACGACACCTTCATCTGTTTCAACCACATTATACTCCATATCATATAAATAATTCAATAATATTATCTTCTTATCCTCCTTGCACTTATCGATTTCCTCCCCATCTACTTTCTATAACATGAAAATGCAAATTGCTTGTGTTTCTCTTCATTCCCAATTATGTAGTCAACGGTAATTCTTCCCTCGTTCCCACTGACTTCCTCTATGGGAATTACCATAATAATGTCTTCATCTGTCTCCCAACTCGTACCATCCTTAATCAAAATCTTTCTTCCCAATCTGTCATACAAAATCACCTCCAGCTCCGAACTATCCCCATCACTTTCTTCACTTCCCAATTCAAACACTGCCTTTTCATCCGCCGCATACGTTCTTATGCACTGAATCCCTAATAACCCCATAACGGCAACTAAAATATAAAGAACTCTCTTTCCGTTCCCGCAGAAGATATCCCGATTTATTTCATACATGGTAAATCTCTTCCTCCATACCGATATCATTAAAAGTCCCAACAAAACCACACCAATAAGAAGGCATTTCATGCCCCCTTGAACCCGATACCGTAAAGCCGCAAGCAATATCATCCCCGCATAACCGGCCTTCATTAGAAGCGATACCATCCGATTTATCCTTACTTTTCCTGCTTTCCACCTGCCCAGACTTCTGATATGGCAAAGCTGGTCCAACACCTCTTCCATGGACTGATACCGGTTCTTTGGATTTTCCATCGTACATTTTTCAATGATATGACTCATTCCCCATGAGATATTGGGATTTTTTTCCTTCACACACAACCTTCCTTTTTTTCTCCATTCCTTCTTACTTCCGGTTAACAGATAATAAAGTGTCATTCCAAAAGCATAAATATCCGTCCTCACATCGGGTTTTTCTTCCTGCCCATCTCCACGCTGCTCCCGCGGAGCATAAAATCTGGTTCCGCTGACCCTTTGCTTCTTGTCATTAATACAGATATAAGCACTTCCCAAATCAATGAGCCGGATTTCCCCATCCCGTGTCAACATAATATTTCCCGGCTTACAATCCATGTAAAGAATCGTTGGCCTCATCTTATGAAGATATAAAATACCTTTGGCTATCTCCAATGCCCATGGGAACACATCCTTTTCTGTCAGAATCTGCATTCTGACCTTTTCTTCCAAGGTAATGCCCTCAATATAATCCATTACAATAAAAATACATCCGTTATTTTTAATTACATCCACAATTCTTGGAAATACACTGCAGGAAATGGTCTTTAATAATTCCCATTCCATACTCTGCTCCACTCTGGATACCGTTTCTATTTTTTTAACCGCCCATTCCTTCTGCAATTTGATATCAAAACACAGATAGACAGAACCGTTGCCGCCTTTGCCCAATGGTCTTTGCAGCTGATACCGGTTGTCCAGCAGTGTCTCTTTCTCATTCCTATATTCCTCATCCCATCGCCTGTTTTCCCCCATACGCTCCCCTTTCCTGTCTGTTTTTTCTATTCCTTGTATCCTTATCTCTTTCCGGATACCCGGATACATACTGCGGATATATTATCTCTTTCCCCCAACCTTTGTACCTTTTCTTTGGTATGTATTAACCATTCTCCGATTTTCCTTTCATCACACACAATCCCTGAAATCCATTCCCTATCACAGAGTTTCTCCTCATATTTCCGATAAAACCCATCGCTGGCAAGTACATAAACCCAATTTCTGTGTATCCGTAATATTCCCGTCTGCGGCTTAGGATTTCTTCCGTTTCCCACTGCCTGAGTGAGTGCTCCTTTTTCTGAACTATGGTTTATGGTTTTTCTTCGCAATCGTTTTTTCCCGCAAAACAATGCGCTGTCCCCAATATGAAACCAAATCCCTCTTCTATCGCTTATTACCAGCATACTTAAGGTAGTACCAAGCTCAATTCCTTCCTTCTGCCCATATTTCTGCAATACCCTGTGGCATCGGTATATCTGTCTGCAAAATTGATTCCGCATCTTGTACAACGGCATGTTTCTATTCCTTTTTACCATTTTTTGAAAGCTCTCAAGCATACTGCCTGCTACATAGCTGCTGGCAGTTTCCCCCTGTGGCAATCCACCGATGCCGTCGCAAACAACAGCCAGTAAATAGGTTCTGTTATTGCATACTACCTGACGGATACATAACGAATCCTCATTATTATCCCGATACCCCTTCTCCCAAATATAATTATAAAAAAACTCCATATTCCTCCCCGCTATGCAAAAAACGATATTCCAATCTTGTAAAAATGGGAATTTTGACCGAATGATCATGACAAATGCATATGTGACTTTTCTACATTATCCTTAGTCCGATCCTATCATAGCACGTAGCCCGATGCCTGTCAGTTTGGCAATTTGCCCAACAAAAAAAGCTCCATCAATCTGCACAACACAAAATCTTGTAGTCATATTCGCAAACAAAAAAATCAGCCACAACATATGTTGTGACTGATATAGAAACATTTCTGCTCTGCTCAATTTTTTCTACGCAAAAATCCCTTTTTGAAAAAGTTAAATATAAATTTAACTACGAAAATAACCTTGCAATATCATTATACATAACAAATACCATAAGCACCATTAATGCTACAAAACCGGCAAAATGAACCATTCCCTCTTTATCGGGTGGAATCGGTTTTCCTCTTACAGCCTCTATTAATAGAAATACCAAACGGCCACCATCAAGAGCAGGTAATGGAAGCAAATTCATTACTCCTAAATTTACGCTCAACAAAAGGGCGATATTTAACATATTAATTAATACCACTCCAAAACCATACGGTGCTGCTTCCTCTGATATTTCACCGATTACCTGTGCCACTCCAATTGGTCCCGACACATCATCCTTACTGCCATTTCCGCTTATGAGCATTCCCAAACTCTTTAAGGTGGAGGTCAGGCAATAGCGGACCTCATAATAGGTATATGGAAACACATTGGCATTTTTACAATCCACATATTCCCCGTATCCCTGAAATCCAATCAGATATCTGCCATCTTCCTCACTGTATTTTGGAATCAAAGTGGTTTCATAGGACTTACCATCCCTTTCATAGGTGATGGTCATATCGTCTCCTTTATTGATATACATATTAATGTATATCTCTCTGGCAAGATAGATTCTCTCACCATTCATATGGGTAATCACATCTCCGGGTTCTATTCCGGCTTCCTGGGCCGGATACCCTTCTATTAATCCGTTAATTACCGGTCTGTCAGAACCGGAGAACCACACGATAATAAGAGCCAAGAGAAATCCCAGCAGAAAATTAAAGATCGGTCCGGCTACTACTGTTGAAATTCTTGCCCACACCGATGCTGCAGGAAAAGAGCCTTCTTCGTAGGTCCGGCCGTCTGCTCCTCCCAATTCGTCTTCGTTTTCAAAAACACAGGCACCGCCAATAGGTAAGAGGCGCAAACAATACTCGGTTTCTCCTTTTCTAAAATGCAAAAGCTTTGGTCCCATACCTACTGCAAATTCCATAACGTGAATTCCATTTGCCTTTGCCAATAGGAAATGTCCGAATTCGTGAGCTACCACCACCAATCCGAATATCAATACAAAATAAATAATTGTCACTCTTTCACCTCAGTTTATATCCATCTTTTCTAATTTAATTTAGATTTAATAAATTCATAGCATTCCTGCTCTGCTGCCAAAATCTGCTCAACCGTTGGATTATCCACTACTTTATGATGTTCCATGGAAGAACGGATTAATTCATATATCTGTAAGAACTTAATTTTATTATCCAAGAATAATGCAACTGCTTTTTCATTGGCGGCATTGAAAACCGTTGGCATACTTCCGCCAATTCTGGACGCTTCATACGCCATGGCAAGACCTTCAAAGGTTTCCATATCCGGTCTTTCAAAGGTCATATTGGCAAGTTCGTAAAAATCCACCTGATTATTCTGCATTGGCAAACGCTTTGGATAAAACAGGGCATACTGAATCGGAAGCTTCATATCCGGAACTCCCATCTGTCCGATTACTGCCCCGTCCTTAAACTGGACTGCCGAATGGAGAATACTCTGAGGCTGAATCAACACCTGAATCTGCTCTAGCTGTACATCAAAAAGCCATTTTGCCTCAATTACCTCCAATCCCTTATTTACCAGGGAAGCGGAATCAATGGTAATCTTACGTCCCATGGACCAATTAGGATGCTTCAAGGCATCTGCGGCCGTCATAGCAACCAATTCTTCTCTCTTTTTTCCCCGGAACGGTCCCCCGGATGCCGTTAAGAGAATCTTATCAATCCCCTCTTTATCCTGTCCCTGCAAGGACTGGAAAATGGCACTGTGTTCACTATCTACCGGCAATATGGATACTCCCATTTTTGCTGCTAACGGCATGATAATATGACCGGCGGTAACCAATGTTTCTTTATTGGCAAGTGCAATATCTTTTCCGCTTTCAATAGCAGCAATGGTTGGTCTTATACCAATCATTCCCACTATGGCAGTAACCAGCATTTCGGATTCCGGCATAACCGCAATTTCCAGCAATCCGTCCATACCGCATACTATCTTTGTACCCAAATCAGCAACTGCTTCTTTTAACAGTTTTCCCGCTTCTTCGTCCCACATACATGCAATACGGGGATGAAATTCACGAATCTGTGCTTCCATCAGGGTTACATTGGTACCGGCTGCCAAAGCCACTACCTCCAGATTCCCCTGCTCACGTACGATTTCCAATGTCTGGGTTCCGATGGACCCGGTAGATCCTAATATTGCAATCTTTTTCATATGCTCTCCATTCTAAATACAGAAATTCTTAGCCTATCTGCAGGCTAAGAATCTCCTCTACACAAAATAGTAAACTAAAAAGTAGATAATCGGTGCCGTTACAATCACACTATCAAACCGGTCCATAATTCCTCCATGACCCGGAATGAGATTACCATAGTCCTTAATCTCATGGTTACGTTTTATGGCTGAAGCCGCCAAATCCCCAATTTGGGAAATGACACTCCCCAATGCTCCCAATAGCGCACATACCATAATCAGATTCACTTCCTGTCCTACCTTAGTTGCGAAAATATAACCGAACAGGGCACCTGCAAGCGCGGAGCCGATTACACCACCAATACTTCCTTCTATGGATTTTTTCGGACTTAATACCGGTGCCAGTTTATGTTTTCCTAATAACATTCCTGTGAAATATGCAAATGTATCACTAATCCAAGAAGCCACAAATACCATCCACACCAAATAAATTCCATATTGGGTTTCCCTTATGCGGTAGATAAACGAAAACATAACCGGAGCATACAGGACACAGAAATATGCTGCCATTATCTGCTCTGCATGAAACTTAGGAAATGCAAACACATATACTCCCATCACACTTAAGAAAAACAAAACCGCCCATAATAATACCAGGGTATCTTTGCCCAAAAAAACGGTAATTCCGTAGAATGCTGCAATTGCCAGATAGCAAACCACTTCAAGTGCATTCACTTTTTGGGTATGAACCTTACATGCCTTGGACAACTCATAAAATCCAATACAGGAAATAGTAAATAGAACCGCTGCCAGTAAAAAACCACCGGAAAGAATGGTAACAAGGGCTATTACAACCAAAACCGCACCACTAATACATCTGGTTACCATGGCTATTCCTCCTTTATCCCACCATACTTTCTGTCTCTTTGATTATATGCAGCTATGGCTTTTTCCAATTCTTCTTTTGAAAAATCAGGCCATGCTACCGGTGTAAAATAAAATTCTGTATAGGCATTCTGCCACAATAAAAAGTTGGAAATACGCTGTTCCCCACAGGTGCGGATTAATAAATCCGGTGCCGGAATCCCTGCGGTATCCAGATGCTCCTCAATCACCTGTTCCGTAATCACCTCCGGCGAAAGTTCGCCTGCCTGCACCTTATGGGCGATTTTTCCTACTGCTCTTCTAATCTCATCCCGTCCGCCATAATTAATAGCAATCTGGAAATGTAATCCCGTATTATTTTTTGTTGCCTCTTCCAGATCCGCAATTTTTTCCTGAATATCCGCATCCAGTCTTGTCTTATCTCCAATTACACGTACACACATATTATTCTGATTGGCACGCTTCTTGCAGTTTACCATGTAATTACGCAGTAATTTCATAAGTGCAGATACCTCTTCATCCGGTCTGCTCCAATTTTCGGTTGAAAAAGCGTATACGGTAAAATACTGAATTCCCATATGATACGTAATTTCACACATATCCTCTACCGTCTTGGCGCCCTGAATATGTCCAAACGTTCTTGGCTTTCCATGTGCCTTAGCCCATCTTCCGTTTCCATCTAAAATAATCGCAACATGATTTGGAATCTGCATAGTCCTTCCACCCTTTCTGCTACTTGTTACCATCATAGAACAATCCTTTACAGACTTTCTACTGATACAAATACGTAAGTCACAATATGAATTACGCTAACATAAAGAGAGGACACACCATTAAGTCTGCCCCCTCTTATATAATTCTTATACTGTCATGATTTCTTTTGATTTTGCATCAATTGCAGCATCTACATCCTTAACAAACTGGTCAGTCATCTTTTGAAGCTTGTCCTGTAAGTCTTTGATTTCGTCTTCGGAAACTTCTTCTTTTGCCAGTTTCTTAAATGCATCATTACCATCACGACGGATGTTACGGATTGCTACTTTAGCATCTTCGCCTTTTTTCTTAACATCCTTAACTAAATCCTTTCTTCTTTCCTCTGTTAATTCCGGGAATACCAAACGGATTACAGAGCCATCATTGGAAGGATTAATTCCGATGTCTGACATCATGATAGCCTTTTCAATCTCTTTAATTAAAGATTTTTCCCACGGAGCAATCTGAAGCATACGTGGTTCCGGAACGGAAATATTACCAACCTGCTGGATTGGTGTTGGTGTTCCGTAGTAATCTACTTTGATTTTATCCAATACATGCGGGTTGGCACGACCTGCACGAATTCCCTGATAATCGCTCTGCAAATGTGCAATTGCCTTTTCCATTTTATCATTATATACTTGTAATCTTGCGTCCATATTTCTGCCCTCTCTTTGCTATATTATACCGTTACCTTGGTACCTTTAAACTCGCCTTTTACTGCGTTTACAATACTGTTTTCTTCGTTAAGTCCGAATACCCACATCGGCATTTTATTTTCCTTTGCCAAAACAGAGGCTGTCATATCAACCACCTGAAGATTCTTTTCTACGACCTCATCAATGGATATGACATCATACTTCTTCGCATTCGGATTTGTCTTCGGGTCAGAATCATAAACCCCGTCAATTGCCTTTGCAAGAAGAATAACATCGGCTTCTACTTCAATTGCTCTAAGAACCGTAGGCGTATCTGTTGAAAAATACGGATGTCCTGCTCCGCCTGCAAAGAACACTACCATGCCCTTTTCAAAATATTTGTTGGCTCTGTCCTTAGAAAATAATTTGGTAAATGTACCGCATTCAAACGGAGTAAGTATATTAGTCATCATACCCACGGAGCGGAAAATCTCGGACACGTAGATACAATTCATGATAGTAGCCAACATTCCGATCTGATCGGCTTTTGTACGGTCAATATTCTCACTGGTACGTCCTCTCCAGAAATTACCTCCGCCGATTACAATACCAACCTGTATTCCATCATCCACCAGCTCTTTTACCTGAAGTGCCACTTTACGGACTGTCGGTTCGTCAAAGCCTGTCTTTTTCTCACCCGCAAGAGCCTCACCACTCAGCTTTAATATAATCCTCTTCATGCTGTCTCTCCTTTATTCTGCCATTTTTCTATGTCTGAAATCCTATGGTGTAACATTAATCACGGAAGAATGAAGACGGACTAACCTCTGCGTAACACTGTGAACAAAGACCTTCAATAACAGCGCCGTTATTAATCTGTACGGATTTTGACTTAATATTTCCCATAACAATCGCGGATGCGTCTAAAATAACCGGACCCTTTACGTCAATATCGCCCTTAACCGCACCTGCTATTACAGCACTGGTTGCATAAATATTACCACGGATAACCGAATCACAGCCAATCGTAACGCTTCCGTAGCTTGTAATATCGCCAACCACCTTTGCACTCTGTGCATACACTTCTGCTGCTTCTGAATTACCTGTAATATTACCTGTTACATTAATTTTTCCGAGAACTTTAATATTTCCATTAACAGAACCAAATAAATCCAATGAGCCGTCTGCTTCAATATCTCCGTTTACCACTACATTTCTGGTAATGGTAGATACTTCATTGGATGCATCGCAAACCTCTTCTACTACTTCTGCAATGCCAACAAGAGGAATATCTGTTGCTATCTCTGCCATTGCTTCTGTTTCCAGACTCTTTGCTCCCAATTCTTCCTCAAACTCCGCCTCAGCTGCTTCGAACAACGCTTCCGTATCTGATAATTCACTTATCTCAGTAACCTCTTCTTCTGCTACTTCTTCCACTTCCACATCTACTTCTTCACTTGGAACAAGTTCGTTCACTGCCTGAGACAAATCTTCTTTTAATTCTGAAAAAAAGCCCATTGTCTTATCCTCCGTTTTCTTTTGATTAATGGTGTACTACTACTGTCTCTTCCGTAATCGGTAATATCTCTGTATCTTCCATTGCCAGAATCTTTTCTATTACCTCCGGCAATGCTTCTACTGTAGAAGATTTATTGGATGCATCATGCATAAGTATAACTGCATTTTCAAATGCTTCCAGATTGGCTGTACAATTATATACAATTTCCTCTGCCGAACGCATAGGACTCGCAGCATCCTTACTGGATACATTCCAATCAAAATATGTAATACTGTTATCTGTCAAATAATCACAAAATACCGACATTGGCAATTCGCTTACCGTATTACTGCTTCCACCCGGAAAGCGGTAAAAGAGGGGGCTTATTCCCGTAGTATCTTCGATATATGACTGTAATTTCAGCAAATCACTGCCAAACTCATCCTCTGACTTGTATATCTCTCCATACCTGTGACTATAGGAATGCATCCCCAATGTATGCCCTCCGTCCACAATGGCACGATACCATTCCGGATGAGATACGGCTTGCTGTCCGGTAACAAAAAATGTGGCTTTCACATCATATTCTGCCAATATTGCTAAGATTGCTTCCGTGTTTTCGCTTGGTCCGTCGTCAAATGTAAGATACACCTTCCTATTGGAAACAGGTTCCTCTACAACCTCTTCTTCGGGAAGTACCTCTTCTTCTTCCATCTCAACAATTTCCTCTAAAAAGAGCTCATCATCCAAATGAAAGGAACCATCGGACATAGCCTCCAGCAAAGCCTCACATCTTGCATCCGATTCCTTCAATGCTTCTTTTAAGGAGGATACTCTCCATAGCAACACCCCGCATCCTACCATTGGTATCAGGATGGCGGCCAGAACCGTGCCTATAATTATTCTCTTTAATCGGTTAATTCGTTTACGCCTTGCCGCATTTGCGGAAGTGTTTTGTGCAGACACTGCCATTTACTGCTTCCTGCCATACTTTTGTTATCTTTTTTATTATATTAGAACTTACACCTTTTTGCAATGAAGATTCTGTTTCTGCGGGGAAAACACCTTACAGCTTGCAAGGACCGTCCCCGATATCTACCAGATAGAACGATGCTTCTTTTCCCACACGTTCTTTATAAGCTTTTCCCAGCTTATCTTTAAATTCCTCCACCGCATCATT
>JAZSEL010000155.1:0-5629 GCA_045531685.1 Lachnospiraceae bacterium
AAGATAGAAGAGAAAGAGGTATCAGCAGAAGAAGTTGAGCAGGCAGATAAAAAGAAAGAACAAATTAGTGATTCGAAAGAGGTAGAAGTATTAATACCTGAGCAAGATGAAAAAGCGGATGTTGAAAAGAACGAAAAAAGCTATGATGTCATGCAAGTCCACTTTATCGATGTTGGACAGGGTGATGCTACGCTAATTACTTGTGGCGATGAAGCAATGCTTATTGATGCCGGAGATAATTCCAAGGGTACTACCGTTCAGTTATACTTGAAAAAGCAAGGGATTGATGAATTAAAATATCTTATCCTCACGCATCCGGATGCGGATCATATCGGTGGTGCGGACGTAATTGTTTCGAAGTTTGATATAGATACTGTATTTATGTCAGATTTTACAAAGGATAACAAGACTTATAATGAACTAATAAGTGCTTTGAATTATAAGGGATTATCTTGGTCGACTCCTAATGTTGGAAACACTTATTCGCTTGGAAGTGCAGAATTTACAATAATTGCACCGAATACAACATACTCAGATCCTAACAATAGCTCCATTGGTCTGTTACTTGCGAACGGAGAAAATGGTTTTTTATTTACCGGAGACGCAGAGGAAGATGCGGAGTATGATATTCTTGCAAACGGATTGGATATTGATTGTGATGTGTATAAGGCCGGACATCATGGAAGTAGAACGGCCAGCACAAAAGAATTAATAGAATCAGCTTCTCCGGAATATGTAGTCGTAAGCTGTGGGGAGGATAATTCCTATGGGCATCCTCATGCAGAACCTATGAATCTGTTCAGAAGTAAAGGAATGCAATTGTTCCGTACAGATGAACAAGGGTCAATTATCGCGACTGCTGATGGAAAAAATATTACATGGAATTGTGCACCGACTGATAGTTGGAAGGCAGGAGAAAGTACAGAATCAGCTTCACAAACGAAAGCAGTAACAACTACACAAAAGCAAGCAGCCGCTTCGACTGTGACAGAAGCATCCGCTACATCGGAAACGCAAAATTCACCGGTTGTTACAGAAACGGTAGCTGAACCACAGAATATAGTTGAGTCGACTCCGGAACTGCGAGTACCTACAGAACCAGAACCGGAATCGCAAGTGATTACAGAACCTAAATCAGAACCGGAACCCACACCAGCACCGGTACCGGATGTTATGGTGTGGAAAACAAAGTCAGGAAAGAAGTATCATAGTATCAATAATTGTGGAAATACAGATTCAAGTAAAGCAACACAGATAACAAAAGCACAAGCCGAAGCGGCAGGATTAGGTCCATGCTCAAAGTGTTGGTAAAGCAGTTTGTGAAAATACATTGGTAATTGTAGTAATAAAGAATGTAACATATAACATAATGAAACAAAGATAATTCTTGTTGATTTGATGCGTGGAAACAACAAAAAATATGTTTGGTGTTAGGATTTTGATAGTCGTAGATATAGTGCAGGGCAATGGTATCCATTGCCCTTTTTTAAAATCATTTTTAAATAAATCGTCTTAAGAGGTTGTTAAAAGAATATCTATGTATAGAAAGTATAGGATGATTTGAGGACGTGCAATGTCAAAACGAAAATATCAATGCATTGAAATTCTATTAGGTTGTATTTTGTTTGCTCTATGCGTTTCTTTGTATAAAAAGCATGAGCAAATTGCATCAATGACCTCTCAACAGGTAACACAACAAAATATATGTTACCTGACTTTCGATGATGGTCCCAGTAATAATTCGGAAGAGATATTGGATATACTGAAAAAATATGATGCCAAGGCAACTTTCTTTTTAATTGGTTCGGAGATTCGTGAGGACAATAGAGAGATAATTGAGAGGATTACGGAAGAAGGGCATGCCATAGGGTTGCATTCCAATGTACATGATTTTACTAAGCTATATGCGGGAGTGGATGTATGTGTACAGGATTTCGAGGAACAATACCGGTTGCTAAAAGAGGAATACGGGGTGGATACAAAAATTTTCCGTTTTCCGGGCGGGAGCGCCTGCTCGTATATGAACGGACAGAGGCAGGATTACATTTGTGCAATGAGAGAAAAGGGCTTTGTTGGTTTTGACTGGCATGTGAGTGGTGAGGATTCCTATGGAAGTCCTACGGTTTGGTCCATTCAAAAAAACATATTTGATAATCTGGAGGGTTATGAGAGTCCGATTATCCTCTTACATGATATCAATATCGCAGACGCTACTGTGGAGGCCTTGCCGGGGATTTTAGAGCAACTAAAGGGGATGGGGTATTCTTTTGCAACACTGGATGGAGCAGAGGAGTATATTTATCGATAAAAAGTATTAATAAGTGAAAGAATAAGATAAACCGGGGCTCAAACGGGATAGTCCGGAACTCGGGATCCAAACGGCGGATAGTCCAACAACCAAACCCCAAACGGGACAATCCGGAAACCGAACCCCAAACGGCATACAGCAGAAAGCCATTTCCTTTTTGTGTGTCTTGATGTAGAATATAAGAGACTAAAGATAGGAGAATAAAGCATTAGTTGCTTTGCATATGCGACAGGTAACCAGTAAGGAGAACTACATGAGCGACAAAACAATTTTAGATTACGAGACCGTATCCCTTGATATTGAAACTGACGAAGTTGTCATTATTGATCAGACCTTGCTTCCGGGGACAACGGAGATCATCCGGTTAAAAACAGCACAGGAGATTTGGGATGCCATATATCTTTTAAAGGTACGTGGGGCACCGGCAATTGGTGTGGCAGCGGCTATGGGGATTTATGTGTTAGCCAAGCAGATTGCAGTTGAAAATGGTATGCTGGGAAATGCAGAAAACGCACAGAGTAAGGATACAGCAAGAGTAAATGCAGAAAACGCACAGAGTAAGGATACAGCAAGAGCAAATGCAGAGAGCGCACAGAGTGCGGACACAGCAGAAGCAAATGCACAAACATACAATACCTTCTATACAGAATTTATAAAGCAGAAGGAATACCTGAATTCTGCCCGCCCAACAGCAGTAAATCTTTCTTGGGCACTGAATCGAATGGATAGACTGTGTCAGTCAATGAAAAATGAGCCAATATCGGATATCCTGGCGGCTCTTCAAAAGGAAGCTATTGAAATCAAGGAAGAGGATATCAGGGTATGTAAGGCAATCGGAGAGTATGGACTTAGCCTTGTAAAGCCGGGAGACGGTATTTTGACCCATTGCAATGCCGGTCAGCTTGCTACTTGCAAATACGGTACGGCTACGGCACCAATTTATCTGGGACAAGAAAAAGGATATCATTTCAGGGTTTTTGCTGATGAGACAAGACCTTTGTTACAAGGGGCAAGACTTACGGCATACGAACTTCACTCTGCAGGAGTGGATGTAACACTTATTTGTGATAATATGGCGTCTACGGTTATGAAAAATGGTTGGGTGAATGCTGTTTTTGTTGGTTGTGACCGCGTAGCAGCCAATGGAGACGCTGCCAATAAAATCGGCACAAGCGGAGTGGCAGCAATTGCAAAATATTACGGAGTACCTGTTTATATTTGTGCTCCGACATCAACAATTGATATGAATACGAAAACAGGGAAAGATATTCATATTGAACAGCGTCCGGCAGAAGAAGTGACGGAGATGTGGTATAAGGAACGTATGGCACCTGAGGGTGTGAAGGTGTTCAATCCCGCATTTGACGTAACAGACCATGAACTCATTGCAGGAATCATAACAGAATATGGGGTAGCAACGGCTCCATATGAGGAATCATTAAAAGAGATTTTCCTAAAAAAAGAAGCTGCCCAATTATAAGAGTGCAAAATGGGATATCTCCATATATAATAGGATTGTTGTAATTGAAGTGTGGGAAGAATTATAGTATAGTGGCTAAGGCCGGAGCCGATGCATGGATATGGTTGGCTATTTTGTAGAGGAAGGATAATAGGATGAAAAAGATAGGAGTTGTAACAGACAGTCATGGGGGAATTTCCCAGGAAGAAGCAGCACGAATAGGGGTTAAGGTGCTTCCCATGCCATTCTATTTTGGCGATGACTGCTATTATGAGGGAGTTTCTATTACCAAGGACGAGTTTTTTGCGCGTCTTGCAGTAGAAAAGGTATCGACTTCCCAACCGTCTCCGGAGGATGTTATGAATATCTGGAGAGAGAGCTTGAAAGAGTACGAACAGATTCTTTATATTCCGCTTAGTAGTGGACTCAGTGGTTCCTGCAGTACAGCTAAGATGCTGGCACAGGAGGATGAATTTGAGGGAAAAGTATTTGTTGTGGATAACGGACGTGTGTCCACTTTGATTCATCGTTCCGTGTTGGATGCATTGGAGATGATAGAAGAGGGATTTTCTGCCCCGGAAATTCAGCACAAATTGGAAGAATACCGGGATAAGATGACAATTTTTGTTGCGGTAGAAACATTGGAACATTTAAAAAGAGGTGGCCGTGTAACACCGGCAACAGCAGCATTGGGAACCTTGTTAAATATCAAGCCAATTATGAAATTTGACGTAGGGGTATTGGAAACCTACAAAAAATGCCGTGGTATGAAAAAGGCTAAGCAGGAAATGCTGGAAGCCATGAAACATGAATTTGAGACAACCTTCAAAGAATATTATGACAATAATGAGATATATTTATTAGCGGCATCCAGTGCGGATGAAGAAGGGAAAAAGCAGTGGGTAGAAGAAATTAAGGCATATTTCCCCGGAATGGATGTGCTGTATGATGATTTATCCATGGGCCTTTGTTGTCATATCGGACAGGGTGGGCTTGGCATTGGATGTTCTTGCAGACCAAAGCGGTGATATGATAAAATAAATTGAAGTAACGTTTACACTTTTAGAATAATAGAAAGATGGTGCGATTATGTATTTAGATGCTTACAAACGTTGGATGGAAACAGAGTTAGAGGACGCTGCATTAAAGGCAGAATTGGAATCTATTGAAGGTAATGAAGAAGAAATTAAGGATCGCTTTGCCGTATCATTAAAATTTGGTACAGCAGGCTTACGTGGAGTATTGGGCGCAGGCTCTAACCGCATGAATATTTATGTAGTACGTCAGGCAACACAGGGACTTGCCAATTGGGTGAAGACTCAGGGTGGTAATCAGTTAGTAGCTATCAGCTATGACAGCCGTATTAACAGTGATGTATTTGCCAAAACAGCAGCATGTGTACTTGCAGCTAACGGAATCAAGGTACGCATTTATGATGCATTAATGCCGGTTCCGGCACTCAGCTTTGCGACACGCTATTATGAAGCAAATGCCGGTATCATGGTAACAGCTTCCCACAATCCTGCAAAATATAACGGATATAAAGCGTATGGTCCTGACGGATGTCAGATGACGGATGAAGCAGCGGATATCGTATATGCAGAGATTCAGAAGACAGATATTTTAACAGGTGCAAAGATGATGTCCTTTGAAGAAGGACTTGAAAAAGGTCTGATTGAATATGTAGGAGATGACTGTAAGGAAGCACTTTACGACGCAATCAAGGCAAGAAGTGTACGTCCGGGTATCTGCAAGACAGCAGGTCTTAAGCTTGTATATTCTCCGCTTAATGGTTCCGGTTTAGTTCCTGTTATGAAGGTATTACAGGATATCGGAATTGATGATATTACAATCGTTCCGGA
>JAZSEL010000057.1:0-42168 GCA_045531685.1 Lachnospiraceae bacterium
GTTATGCTTGAAAGAAGACTTGACAGCGTTGTTTTCCGTATGGGATTTGCAAGAACAAGAAGAGAAGCTAGACAGATCGTTGGTCATAAGCATGTATTAGTAAACGGAAAGTGCATCAATATTCCTTCTTACTTAATCAAGGCTGGTGATGTAATCGAAATCAGAGAAAAATCAAGATCTTTACAGAGATATAAAGATATCGTTGAAGTAACTGGCGGCAGACTTACTCCTGAATGGATGGATGTTGACATCGATGCATTAAAGGGTACAATCAAGCAGCTTCCTACAAGAGAAATGATTGATGTTCCAGTTGACGAAATGCTTATCGTCGAATTATATTCTAAATAATAGATGGCGTTAGATAAGCAGCAGCTATTGATGTTGTATTCATTAAAGGAGGGTATTTGCAGTGTTTGATTTTGAAAGACCAAATATTGAGGTTGCAGAAATCTCTGAGGACAAGAAATACGGCAGATTTGTAGTGGAGCCTTTAGAGAGAGGTTACGGTATTACACTTGGTAATTCTTTAAGAAGAATTATGCTTTCTTCTTTACCTGGAGCAGCAGTAAGCCAGGTTAAGATTGATGGTGTTTTACATGAATTCAGTTCCATTCCTGGAGTTAAGGAAGATGTTACTGAAATCATCATGAATATTAAGAGCCTTGCTATCAAGAATAGCAGTGACACAAACGAACCAAAGACAGCTTACATTGACTTCGAAGGTGAAGGTGTGATTAAGGCAAGTGATATCCAGGTTGATTCAGATATCGAAATCTTAAATCCGGATCAGGTTATTGCTACTTTAAGCGGTGGCAAGCTTTACATGGAATTAACTATCACAAAAGGTCGTGGCTACATTAGTGCAGACAAGAATAAAAACGCTGAATTACCTATTGGTGTAATCGCGGTAGATTCTATCTATACACCTGTTGAGAGAGTAAATGTTACAGTTGAGAATACTCGTGTCGGTCAGATTACTGACTACGACAAGCTTACATTAGATGTTCATACAAACGGCACATTAGTTCCGGATGAAGCAGTAAGTCTTGCGGCGAAAGTTCTCAGTGAGCATTTAAGCCTCTTCATCGATTTATCTGAAAATGCCAAGACTGCAGAAGTTATGGTAGAAAAAGAAGACGATGAAAAAGAAAAAGTTCTTGAAATGAGCATTGATGAATTAGAATTATCTGTTCGTTCATACAACTGCTTAAAGAGAGCCGGTATCAACACAGTTCAGGAATTAACAAACAAGACTCCTGAAGATATGATGAAAGTTCGTAACCTTGGACGTAAGTCTTTAGAAGAAGTTCTTGCAAAATTAAAAGAACTTGGACTTCAGTTAAATCCAAGCGAAGAAAACTAATTATGTTTATTGCGAGAGTCCACTACGGACTCTCGTATTGTGCAGTTATCGTATGAGACTGCATGATAAATCGGGTTCCATAAATCCAAAGAGTCAGAATCCGACGTAACTATTCAATACACACCCATTCGGCGCATAAGACCAAAGAGCACAGCCGGATGAGAGCCGAAAAGGCAGAATGGAGATTAAAATGGCACAGTACAGAAAATTAGGCAGAACATCTGACCAGAGAAAAGCTATGTTAAGAAGCTTAACAACAGCTTTATTAGTAAACGGTAAAATCGTTACTACAGAAGCAAGAGCAAAAGAAGTTAAGAAGCAGGTTGAAAGCTTAATCGCTTTAGCTGTTAAAGAAAAAGATAACTTCGAAACAGTAAAAGTTATGGCTAAAGTTGCTCGTAAAGACAAAGATGGTAAGAGAGTAAAAGAAGTTGTAGATGGTAAGAAAGTTACTGTTTATGATGAAGTAGAAAAAGAAATCAAAAAGGACTTACCTTCAAGACTTCATGCAAGAAGACAGATGTTAAAGGTATTATACCCTGTAACAGAAGTTGGCGCTAAGAAGAGAGATACAAAGAAAGTTGATCTTTGCGCTAAGTTATTTGACGAAATCGCTCCTAAGTATGCGACACGTAACGGTGGTTACACAAGAATCATCAAGATCGGTCAGCGTAAGGGCGACGGAGCTATGGAAGTAGTTCTTGAATTAGTTTAATAATTGCCGAATGAATCCTCCGGACTAATCCGGAGGATTTTTTTTGTGCGAAAATACATGTTATAATATCCCTACACCGATTTGGAATAAAATATCAGTAAAAGGGTTAATAAGATGATGGAAGAAAACAGAAGGGTCACAATCAAAGATATAGCAGAAGAAATAGGAGTATCTACTGCAACTGTGTCCAATGTTATTCATGGTAAGACAAAGAAGATATCTGACAGAACAGTGGCTAAGGTTCAGGAAAAACTACAGGAAAGTGGTTATATCCCTAATATGGCGGCAGTGTTGCTTGCGCAAAATTCGTCAAAGATTGTATGCGTAATGATATCCAATCATGAGAAATATGAAGGGAAAATGTTAGAAGATCCTTTTGTGGCACAGATGCTCAATAGTATTTCCAAGGAATTATCAGAATACGGGTATTTTATGATGATAAAAGAAGAGGCTGACGTAGAGAAGATAGCAGCTTATGCATCTATGTGGAACATGGCAGGGCTAATTTTAATGGGCTATTGTTCCTTGGATTATGAGAAATTGCGCAGTAAAATGCATATTCCTTTTGTAGTGGTTGATTCTTATGAAAGAAATATTAAGTCCTATATTGATATTGGGGTGGACAATATAGAAGGTGGCCGTCTTGCAGGTAAGTATCTATTGTCAAAAGGGCATCGCCAAATCCTCTATTTTGCCGATAATAAGGAAGATTGTGATTTGGACCGTTATAATGGTCTAAAGGATGTGGTTAATGCTTTCTACGGATCGTTAAAAGGGATAAATGAAACTAAAAAATCAGTAGGTGAACTAAGCAAAACGGGAAGTGAACCTGTGTATTATCTGGTGAGTATGGATAAGAAAAATAGACAAGAGGATTATAATAAGATGCTTACTACTATTAGGTCGGAGGGCATCACTGCTGTATTTGCAGCTTCTGATTATTATGCCATAGAATTTATCCGTTTTCTTTTGTCAAAAGGAATAAAAGTTCCGGAAGATGTGTCCGTTATAGGATTTGATAATATTCCATTAGGAGAACAGATATATCCTGCGCTTACGACAATCAGTCAGAATATACCGTTAAGAGGAAAAACGGCAGTAGCTATGCTTCATAATCTAGTGGAAAATAAAGCTGAATGTGGAAGTGTATTGTTGCCGGTAGAATTGCTTGAGAGGGAAAGCGTTAAAAGAAACCAATAAGCGGAAAAGCAATTACTTCCTTCATAGCAGTAGTTCCATAATAACGTTAGAAAAGTGAAATAGTATGACAATTGCAAGAAAAGGACCAGCACAATGTACAAAAATCAATGTGCTGTGTCCTTTCCATTTTGTAATGGGTTATGCGATTAACCCATTGTAAAATAGAGGTTAACTGATAAAATTATAATATAAGAATGACTTGGCCGAGAATTCTTAAATACAAAAAAGTGAAAGGGAATTTAAAAGGTATATATAGAAAAATCAGCCTGTATAGAGCCTTAAAGCGGAGAAGTTATGAAAAAGAAATACATGAAGGAAATCTTGCAGATAGGATTACCAATAACATTACAGAGTATTTTACAGGCATCTTATAGCCTAGTTGACCAGATTATGGTTGGAACTTTGGGAACCGTAAGTATAGCAGGTGGTGGTTTGGTGGCGAAGTTTTCATCGCTGGTTGCTTTTACTTTGGCATCCATTGCTTCTGTTACTTCCATCATGGTGTCACAATATCACGGAACAAAGGATAGGGAAGGAATAAGAAACAGCTTCTATTCTTGCTTTTATATGGCATTAGCAGTAGTGTCAGTTTTTATGGCGGCATGTTTGTTTTTGCCGGATAAAATTTTATCCATGTACACCTTAGATACCGGTATGATTCAAACAGCGGTTCCGTATTTTATTGTAATAGCCATCAGTTTTTTGCCGATGACATTAACAATGGAGTTTTCTTCTTTGCTGCGTAGCATAGAAAAAAGCAAATTTCCGCTATATGCCGGAATGATATCCATGTTATTAAATGTGATTTTCAATTATATATTTATTTTTGGTAAATTTGGAATGCCAAGATTAGGCCTCTTGGGCGCAGGTATCGGGACACTCCTTTCAAGGAGTATAGAGTGCCTTGTGCAATTACTTTTTATTTTACAACTATGCAAAAAGAAAGAATTGTACTTAAGACCGGTTTTAAGAATAAAACAGCAACAGTATAGAAGGATTCTTCTTATTGCACTTCCATTATTGTTTAATGAATTTTCATGGAGTGTGGGAGAAAATATATATGCTGCCATTTATGGAAGATTGGGAACGGCTCCGGTGGCAGCAATGACTTTACTGAATCCTTTGCAGGGAATGTTTATTGGAATGTTTTCCGGTGTATCCACAGCCGCAACGGTTATGGCAGGAAAACGTCTTGGACGCGACGAGCAGGAAGAAGCATATAGTATTGGCAAATATATGATTAAAATAGGAGCCATTGGTGCGGTTATTGTGTCTCTGATTCTTGTTGCGATTTCGGATTTCTATGTAAATCTGTACGATGTAGAACCACAGGTAATGCAGACCGGTAAGCGTATTATCTATGTGCTTGCTGTGTATCTGATTGTAAAGATACTAAACATGATTGTTGCCGGTGGCATATTACGGAGTGGTGGTGAGACCAAGTATACACTCTATATAGACCTTGTGGGTACATGGATATTCGGTGTGCCATTAGGACTTCTGGGAGCTTTTGTATTCAAGTGGCCGATTGAAGCAGTATATGCACTGCTGTCATTTGAAGAGGTAGTGCGTTTGATGATAACCTTTGTTGTATTCAGAAACAAGAGATGGATGAAAAATGTAACGAAAGACGCATAATAGATAATAAGATACATATAATAAAGTGTACACTGTTGACAGAGTGTACACTTTTTGCTATTTTGGAGGTATAAAGGAGATGATGGATATGGTAGCAATTAATGCGACAGATGTTAGAAAAGATTGGAGCAGTGTGGTTGACGGGGTAATTAGGGAAAGACCTACATTTATTAAGAGAACCCGTGACAGGATGTGGCTTTCCAATATAGATACCATGAAGGATATTCTCATGGGCTATCAGTTCACTGTCAAAAAACATAATGAGGAAGATAATTCAGTGACCTTGGAGTTGATTGAGATTGATCTTGTGGAAAATGGAAAGACAGAAGAAGAGGCAAGGATTAGGTTAGCACAGTCCATATTGGAATATGCTAACGAGTATTACCAGAATTATGCATATTATAGTAAGGCACCAAATCGTAAGACTCATATTCCATATGTTTTTAAGGCACTTATTATGGATAGTGTGCAGGAGTTAGGAGATAGTATTGTATGCCAAGGTGGAGGGAACTAAAGCGATTTTGTGAAAGAGATGGTTGGGAATTATATAAAGATACTGACCATTATTTTTACCGTAAGAAAGATGAAAATGGTAATATACGAATGACAAAGGTTTCCAAAGGTAGTGGAGAAATACATAGAGCCATGTGGCAGACAATATTGAAAAGGCAGCTACAGGTTACACAGGAGTATTTTAATAGTAAGATTTAAAATAAAGAGGACAGTTCATTATGAACCGTCCTCTTTATTATTGTACTTTCTGAAAATGTTGATAATCCTTACTGGAGTTCCAGTTGCCACCCCAGGTAAATCCATGTTCCATGAATAATTTGTAACACAAATCGTTTTCGTCAATTTTGTAAGGGAAATCCTTGCTACGGTCGGCATACACTTCACTGCCTTTTGGAGAGATGTATGTTTCTCCGCTACCATCTTTGTTAAAAACTACATAAGGATTGTAGAACGGGTTAATATCAATAGCCAATCCGTAAGCATGCTTTGATAAATTATCGGTGCCGTCTACAACACGGTAGTTAAAGCAGGAGGTGTTGTTGTGCTCCATGGAAAGAGTATCGTCGCCGTCGTACTCATCGATTAGGGCAATCTGTTCAAACTGATAACCGCTACGGTAAAGTTCTTCAAATATCTCGACCAAATCCTGTGCAATGGAATCGTTGCAAATAAGTTCTCCTCTGCTGACACCACCGTCAAAATCATTGTAAAGTACATTGACATAGGATAACTCATCCAGAGTGATTGCAATATCAGAATCGTCTTCCGGATAAGAAATGCCGCGGATGCGGGCTTCTATTTCCGGAGTAATCGGTTCGTAGAAGAATCCGTCAGCCAGTATGACTCTATCTGTTGAAGTAACGGTAGTAGGTGGTTGCATATCCTCCGCCAGGGGATAGGCACAAAAGGAACTTTCCGTTGAATTCTCTGTTATATCTTCGGCTATGGAATCAAATGCATTGGTTGTTTCTTCCATAATTACTTCTTCGCTTTCTGTTTCCGGTTCGGTCTCTTTTTCAGTATATGCAATATCAGGGTTTTCCTGTGCATATTCATATAATGTTCCGGAAGAGGTTAAGCTTCTGGTAAAAAGACCGCAGACAACGACAATCAGTGAAAGAAGCAGAAGTAGTTTCCATAATTTATCATTTTTCATAAAGAATCTCCATATTAGTAGTATGCCTCTACTTTTCGAATAGTAGTCACCGCAGGGTGTTTTCCCAAGAAAAACAAGGGATAAATGCACTTTTATTATGTTTGTGTGCATTGTAAAGCGAGTTACCCACGGGTGAACAGTAACATTATGTCACAAAAAAATATTCTTGTATATAGGTGAGAATCTTGTATTTAAGTCAAAATTTTAGTACAATAAAGTTTATCTATTATGTAAAATTGGGGTGACTGTGGGAAAGAGACCGGAAAAGGCTACTTCCATAGACAGGAATAAAGAGGCAGATATGGCAGTAATTGAATCTAAGAATTTATCATTTGATTATATACGAAGAGATGAAGAGGGAAATGTAGAAGGAATTACCAGGGCGGTGGATAATGTTTCCCTGTCCGTGGAACAGGGAGATTTTATTGCGATACTGGGACATAATGGCTCCGGCAAGTCTACCTTTGCCAAACATCTGAATGCTACCTTACATCCGACGGAAGGATATGTATACGTGGGAGGGAAAGATACCCGGAAGGAAGAAAATCTCTGGGACGTAAGGCAGACGGCGGGAATGGTTTTCCAGAATCCGGATAATCAGATTATCGGTCAGGTAGTGGAAGAGGACGTAGGATTCGGACCGGAAAATCTGGGGATTCCGACCAAAGAAATCTGGGAGCGTGTGGAAGAAAGCTTAAAGGCAGTCGGAATGTATGAATTCCGTAAGCATTCCCCGAACAAGCTCTCCGGAGGACAGAAGCAGAGAGTGTCCATCGCAGGAGTAATTGCCATGCATCCGAAGTGTATTGTTCTGGATGAACCAACAGCGATGCTAGACCCTAACGGAAGAAGAGAAGTAATCCGTGCGGCAAGAGCCTTAAACGATGTGGAAAAAGTTACCATTATTCTGATTACCCATTATATGGAAGAAGTCATCTATGCCAACAAGGTCTTTGTCATGGATAAGGGAAAGGTGGTTCTTGAGGGAACACCAAAGGAAGTTTTTTCCCATGTGGAGGAATTGCAGAAGCTTCGTCTGGATGTGCCACAGGTTACCTTATTGGCACACGAACTGAGGAAGAAGGGCGTTAATTTGCCAAGTGGGATTTTGACAAGGGATGAATTGACAGAAGAATTAAAGAAAATAAAAAAATAGCAGAAGTTTATTTTCCCTAAAATAAGTTTTCAGTATAAGAGTAAAACGTCAAATGTGATGCAACCGTAAGGAAAGGCATTTGATGTTTGATAGGAGATATATGTCAATTATATTAAATCATGTGTATCATACATACGGAGAAGATACGACATTACAGGTACATGCGTTGCAGGACATTTGTCTTACAATAAACGATGGGGATTTCATTGGTCTTATCGGACATACAGGAAGCGGGAAGTCAACATTGGTCCAGCACTTAAACGGACTGTTGAAGGCTTCCAAGGGCGATATTTTGTTTAACGGACAGGATATCTATGATAAGGATTTTTCATTAAAAGAATTAAGAAGTAAGGTTGGGCTGGTGTTTCAATATCCGGAGCATCAGTTGTTTGAAACGACGGTTTTTGAAGATGTTTGCTTTGGTCCGAAAAATTTGGGCTTGCCTAAGTCGGAAGTGGAATTACGGGCTTATCAGGCGCTAAAGCAGGTGGGACTTGCAGATGAGTTTTTTTACCAGTCCCCATTTGACCTTTCCGGCGGACAGAAGCGCCGTGTAGCCATTGCCGGAGTTTTAGCCATGAAACCGGAGGTTTTGGTGTTGGATGAGCCTACGGCGGGACTGGATCCAAAGGGCAGGGATGAGATTTTAGAACAGGTAAAGAAGCTGAGAGAGGAAAGCGGAATTACGGTTGTTTTGGTTTCCCACAGTATGGAAGATGTGGCGAACTATATGAACCGTATTGTGGTTATGAATCGCGGACAGATTATGTTTGACGATGTACCAAAGTCTGTTTTTGCCCATTACAGGGAATTAGAGGAGATTGGACTCGCTGCACCTCAGGTAACTTATATTATGAATAAGCTGGCGGCGGAGGGATTTGGTGTAGAAACCAATGTGACTACGATTGGAGAGGCAGCAGACGAAATTTATAAAGCAATATGCAAATAATCAGGAACAAATGCGATGATTTTCACGTAGAATGTTCAGATATGAAAGGAAATATATGTTAAGAGATATTACATTAGGTCAGTATTACCAGACCGATTCTGTGATACACAGGTTGGATCCGAGAGTAAAGCTGGTCGCAACCATTACATTTATTATTTCCCTGTTTTTAGTAGATACTATTTGGGGATATTTGATAGCAATGATATTTTTGGCAGGCTGTATCAAGCTTTCGCATGTGCCTTTTAAATTTATGGTAAAAGGTATGAGGGCAATTCTCTTTTTATTATTGCTGACGGTTGCTTTTAATATGTTTTTGACACCGGGAACACCCCTGATTCAGATATGGAAATTAACCATAACAAAAGAAGGCTTACGTCTGGCAGTGAAGATGGCGGTACGTCTTTCTTTCTTAATCATAGGTTCTTCTGTTATGACTCTTACTACCACACCGAACAATTTAACAGACGGTATGGAGAGTTTAATGAAGCCTCTTGAGAAGATTAAGGTTCCGGTGCACGAAATCGCTATGATGATGTCCATTGCTCTTAGGTTTATTCCTATTTTATTGGAAGAAACGGACAAGATAATGAAAGCACAGATTGCAAGAGGTGCTGACTTTGAAAGCGGTAATGTTATTAATAAGGCAAAGGCCATGGTGCCACTTCTGGTACCCCTGTTTATATCCGCATTCCGTAGGGCCAATGATTTGGCAATGGCTATGGAGGCAAGATGCTATAGGGGCGGAGAACACAGGACGAAGATGAAGCCCCTTATTTATAAAAAAGCAGACTATATGTCCTACCTGGTTTTGGCAGGGTATGTGGTAGTATGTATTGTAATCGGAAGATAAAAAGAGAAGGTGCCGCAAGATGACGCGGGTGTCATCCTCCGGTTTATATATGTGTGGAGAGAACGTGAAACGAATTATGCTGACAGTGGCCTATGATGGGACATATTATCATGGGTGGCAATATCAAAATAACGGAAAAACCATAGAGGGTGAATTAAATAAGGCGCTTTCCAAGCTGTTACAAACAGAAGTGGAAGTAATCGGAGCCAGCAGAACCGATGCGGGGGTACATGCTTTGTGCAATGTGGCCGTATTTGATTCGGGGGCAGCTATTCCGGCAGAAAAATATGCCTATGCGTTAAACCAGATGCTTCCCATTGATATCCGAATCCGTAACTCACGGGAAGTTCCTATGGATTTTCACCCAAGAAAGACAGAAACAGTTAAGACCTATGAATACCGGATTGACTGTGAAGAGTTTGCAGACCCGTTAAAGACAAGGTATGCCTATTTTACTTATGTACCATTGGATGAAAAAAAGATGCAGGAAGCGGCTTTTTATCTTGTGGGAACCCATGATTTTAAGAGCTTTTGCAGTGTCAATACCACAGCAACAACAACGGTGCGTACAATCTTCGACATTCAGGTAATCCGTGAGGGAGCAGATATTATGGTCCGGATTACCGGAAATGGATTTTTATACAATATGGTCAGAATTATTGTGGGAACCCTGATGGATGTGGGACGGGGACGCTATGAGCCGGAGATGGTAAAACGTATTTTGGAAAAGAAAGACCGGTGTGCAGCAGGGCCTACGGTGCCTGCCTGCGGTTTATTATTAAAGGAATTGCATTTTTTACAATTGGAAAGCACTACCAATTAGCCAAAAAGAATGATATACTATTTATATACGTTCCAAAATTCAAATGATATGAAGTATACGTTTGGTTGAAGACGATGAGGATAACATATGCAGGATAATAATGTAAGTTATTACAAGAATTTTTTTACAGACATTGAAAAAATAAATAAATTTGTAAGAAATATTTTTTTAATCTGTAGTTTGTTCTACGGGGTAGTCGGATATTTCATTTATGACGATGTGATAAGGGAAGAAATGTGGAGACCTTTGTTTTACTATGGTTTTCTTGTGTTTCCTATCCTTATGATGTTTGTTGACTATCAAGAAAATAAAAGAACTCTTGAATTCCGTTATACAGTTTTTATTCCTGCAATCTTTTTCTATACATATATTTTATTGTTAGATATTCCGTTTTTCTATTTTGTATATGCCCTTTGTGTTATGGGAACTGCAATTTTGTATTGCGATATACTCTTTTCCCGTATAGTGGGCGTGTTGATGTTTGTTCTGCATATTGGCACCGCTATATACTTAGAGATAATAGGCAGTACGGGAGACAGTCTTCGTTTTCCACAGGCATTAATCATTTTGGCTATTTCATTTTTCTTTAATCTAAGCCTGACTTTGACGGTAATCATACGTGATTCCCAGATGCAAGAAGTAGCACAACTTAGTCGCCGATATAATACATTAATATCCGTGGATAAGAAAAAAGTATTCGAATATAACATTGAAAAAGATGAAATCACATTGGTAGAGTCAGACAAAGAAGAGTTTGGGCAGCGTAAGTATTATAAGAATTTTTCAGAAAACGCCAAGAAATTCAGATATGTTCTGTATGCCGATTGGAAGGATTTTGATAAATATGTACAGATGTGCCGTAACGGCATCCCGGAATTTGAGGTGGAGATGCGCCTTCGTAACCGTTTTGGGGATTATCAGTGGTATGTAGTAAACGGAAAGACAATTATAGATAAAGACGGCAATCCGGAGACGGTAATCGGTACGATTAAGAATATTGATGAACGTAAGCGTGAAGAACTGAGAAAAGCAGACGAACGTAAAAGAGATCCGTTGACCAGACTGTACCGACGTTTCTATGCAAGAGAACTGATGGAAGAATATCTGGAAAAACAGGCGGGAGAGGATTATGCCGGACTTGTCATTATTGATATTGACAGTTTCAAAAATCTGTGTGAGAGCATGGGGAATGCCTTTGGTGATGAAATTCTCCATAATATAGCTGCGGATTTGGAAGATATCTTCTATCCGACAGATATTCTGGGCAGAAGCGGTAGCGACGAGTTCATCATCATGATGAAATATATTGAGCAGATTTCCGACATTGAAAAGAAGCTGGATGAAGTATTGGAATCGCTTCGCAGTACCTATTCGGATAATGATATGAACTTCTCAAGTACGGTTTCTATAGGTGTGGCAGTTTATCCAAAAGATGGACAGACCTATGAGGATCTTTATAAGAATGCCTTGAAATCTCTTGCATATGCACAGAATCATGGCAGAGACAGATACTGTTTCTACGATGCTGCCAAAGAGGCGGTATATGCACAGTACTTAATCGATGAGAAATTAAGCAAGTGGAATTTAGAAGATGAAAACGAACAGCTGCAGGGTGGCGCGGAAAGTGAATCCTTATTTGAATTGGCTACCCGACTGTTGGAAGAATCCAGAGATACGGACAGTGCAATTAACCTCTTGCTAAGACATGTTGCCAGAGAGCTGGATGTGGACGGAATATTAATCCGCCGGCGCATTGGAAAATCAAGAGAAATTTATTATCCATATTATAGTCTGCTGCTGGACATTCCTGTGGACGAGGCAAATACCAATTATGTCTTCTCAGAGGAAGAATGGGATAATGAGATTGCCTATATCAGAAAATATAATGGTCTTGCCTGTTGTGGAGATGTAGAGGAGTTAGACAATGAGCTGATAAAAGCAGCTGCTGTAAAGAATGGACTTCAATCCTATGCCCGCTCCTCATTTTTTGAAAAAGAGGAATATTTGGGTAGTATTGATGTGGTTAACTTTACCAGAAAGCGTGATTGGACCAAGGAAGACAGACGAACCATACAGATACTTACCAATGTGGTATCTGCCTATCTGTTTAAGATGAAAGCATTTGAGGATGCAAGAGAAACCGTAGAACATATGACAGGATATGATGCGGTTACAGATTTGTATAAGTATGATAAATTCTTGGTTGAAGCGGAAAAGTATTTAGAGAGTGCTCCTCATGGTCAGTATGCCATGGTATATCTTGATTTTGCTAATTTCAAATATATCAATGAAATATATGGTTATGAAATCGGAGATAAAATATTAAGAGCATATGCGGACGAAGCAAGAGGCTACGACGAACATTTTATTTGCGGATGCCGAGTTTTTTCCGATAATATGATTTGTCTGATGCGTGCGGAAGGCTGGACGGTGTATGAGACCAAGTTCAAGTTGGAGCGTGCAAGTAATAATTTCCGTTTGAAAACGAAGAGAAAATACTTGGAAAGCAATCTTTCCTGTGTATTTGGTGTGTGCTTATTTACCATTGACGGAAATGAATTTTCGTTAAAAAATATTATTTCCAATGCCAACCTTGCCAGAAAGGAAGCAAAGAAACCACAGAATCCGCCATGTGTTATCTATGACACAAAGATGGGCGAAAAGCTGTTACAGGAAATTACCTTTGCCAACGATATGGAATCGGCATTTGCAAACCGCGAATTCGCAGTTTACATGCAGCCTAAGGTGGATTTGAAGAAGAGCATTATTTCGGGTGCGGAAGCGTTAATCCGTTGGATTAAACCGGATGGAAGCATGATTTTCCCAAATGAATTTGTTCCTGTATTTGAAAAAAATAAGACCATTACCTTATTGGATTATTTTGTATACGATGAGGTATGTAAATACTTACAGGAGCGGATGCGGACAGGAAAGAGACTTATTAATATTTCCATGAACGTATCCAGGGTACATTTGAATTCCACTGACCAATTGATTAATTATATTGAACAGCTGTTAGATAAATATAAGATTCCGCCATATTTGTTGGAATTTGAATTAACAGAAACTATCTTTACGGATACCGTGGAAGATACGGTGGAACTGATGAACCGACTTAGGGAATTAGGGGTAAAAGTATCCATGGATGACTTTGGCTCCGGTTATTCTTCCCTTAACGTATTAACGAAGCTTCCTCTTGATGTATTAAAGCTGGATAAAGAGTTTTTACGTGATTTTGAAAATGATCCGGATGAAAAGATTATTATTCCGGGAATCATTGATATGGCAAAGAAGATGAATCTTCGCGTCGTATGTGAAGGTGTAGAGACAAAGGAACAGGTAGAATTCTTACGTGATGTTGACTGTGACGTGGCTCAGGGATTCTTCTACTCCAAACCGATGCCTCTGGATGTATTCTCTAAGATGTTAGAGGACGACAACTTTGCAATTAATCAGGAAAAATTAAAACACTGATAAGAAATGCCCTTGTGTGGAAAAATGCTTAAAAATCTGGGAAAAACAGTAAAAAAGTCATTGACACACAAGGGCACGTTTAGTATAATCTTTCAGTGTGGTTACGTACGTGAACAGGGATTCATAGCCCCGAAGACCTGTTTATCGATAGATACCAAGGTGTTTTTACACCATATCAGATGCATCCCTCATAGCCCCGAGGAATGAGTTTGATTTTGATAATGGAAACAATGATTTTTAATGGAGGAAATACTATGAAGACATTTATGGCTAGTCCGGCTACAATTGATAGAAAATGGTATGTAGTGGATGCTGAAGGTAAGACATTAGGCCGCCTTGCATCAGAAGTAGCAAAGGTTTTAAGAGGAAAGAACAAACCGATCTTTACACCACATATCGATACAGGTGATTATGTAATCGTAATCAATGCTGAAAAGATTGCTGTTACAGGTAAGAAATTAGATCAGAAGATTTACTACCATCATTCAGACTACGTTGGTGGTATGAAAGAAACTGTTTTAAGAGAAAAGTTAGCTAAGAAGCCTGAAGAAGTTATTGAATTAGCTGTTAAGGGTATGCTTCCAAAGGGACCTTTAGGAAGACAGATGTACAAGAAACTTTTCGTATACGCAGGTCCTGAACACAAACATGCAGCTCAGAAGCCTGAAGTATTAACATTCTAATTAACAGTGTCGAAAGGAGATAATAACAATGGCTAAAGCTAAAACAGCTCAGTTCTACGGAACAGGTAGAAGAAAAAAATCAATCGCTAGAGTATATTTAGTACCTGGTACAGGTAATATTACAATCAATAAAAGAGACCTTGATGATTACTTTGGATTAGAAACATTAAAGGTTATCGTTCGTCAGCCACTTGCAGCTACAGAAACAGCTGACAAGTACGACGTTAAGGTTAACGTTAAGGGTGGCGGATACACAGGACAGGCAGGTGCTATCAGACATGGTATCGCCAGAGCATTACTTCAGGTAGATGCAGATTTCAGACCGGTTCTTAAGAAAGCCGGATACTTAACACGTGATCCACGTATGAAAGAACGTAAGAAATACGGTCTCAAAGCTGCGAGAAGAGCTCCTCAGTTCAGCAAGAGATAATATTTGCGAGCAATCGCTTACAAAAAGCTCCGGAGAGTTTGTTCTTCTGGAGCTTTTTTGTTGCGATTATAAGCAAATTTATGCTCAAGAATGAAATACAATGTGCTATAATGTTGACGAAAGAAATTAGAATTGTAAAATCAAAATGGGGGATAAAAGTATGGCTGTAAAGTACAAATATGGGAGTTATAATCCGGGGAAATTTAAGATGGACAAAAAGTTGGTAAAGCAGCTTAGACCTGATGTATATTCGTTTAAGCAGGGTTTAGTGGATCTTGGTGATGTTGGTTCAATGTTAAAATATGCTATGAAGTATGGGGATACTCAGCCGGCAATAGTGGTATCAGTAGAGCCACTATTGGTAGCGTGTTATGCTGCAGACATGGATGCAGTTGCATTATTGTGCTTACCAACAGAGTATGGAATTCTCAGAGACTATCACGTGGGCACAAGACTTTTAACAGTAAATTCTTACGACCTTGACAGACAAAATAGAAAACGTAGGAGTGAGGATATTTTTGAGGGTGAGCATACCAGCGGTAGATTTCGTATGTATGGTCCGCTAATTGCTGACTTGTATACTAAGAATAAAAAGCGTTTGGAAGCAATTAAAGCACAGATTCCGGAAGAGGTATGGACCTATGTTGAAGAACTGGGGGAATTGTATATGACATCAAATCCGGGAATGGCGCGTAATGGATTAGGAAATCGTTTCTGCACAGCACTCCCAATTGAAGAGATTAAGTTCCATCCAAAGATGAAACTTCCGAGGGCATAACCTTTTTCATTTTACGACAATAGGAAAGGATAATGTTATGAATACAAAAAGAGGGTTACTTTTTTTTATTGCTGTATTGCTTATTACTTTGTCGGCATGTGGGAGCCAAAACGAAGTTGTAAAGGAAACAGAAGAAACTGTGGAAGTTACAAGCGTAGAAGAAATGGTCGAAACTACGATTGCAGAAGAAGTAAAACAGCCTAAGGTATACGAGGAACTTCCGCAGGTGGCACAGGAAGATGTTCCACAGCTGGAAGGGTATACATTACTTTGGAATGATGAATTTAACGGGGATAGTTTAAACGAAGATATCTGGCGCTATGAAAAGCATGCACCGGGCTGGGTAAACGCTGAATTACAGGAATATACGGATTCTACGGACAATACCTTTGTAAAAGACGGACGTTTGATTATTAAGGCTCTTAGGACCCAGACAAAAGCCGGTAAGGACTATTATACATCCGGTAAGATTACTACAAGAGGATTGAAGGACTTTATGTACGGTAAAGTTGTTGCCCGTGCAAAGGTCCCGGAAGGACAGGGCTTGTGGCCTGCATTCTGGATGATGCCTACGAAGGAAAGTACCTATGGTTCTTGGCCGGTATGTGGCGAGATTGATATTATGGAGATTCTTGGTCATAATACCAATACTACACATGGAACCATTCATTATGGCGAACCTCATGCACAGCAGCAGGGTACCTATGTATTACCGGAAGGTAGTTTTTCTGATTCCTTCCATGAATTTTGTGTGGAATGGGAACCGGGTGAGATGCGTTTCTATGTAGATGGGAATTTGTATCATACGGTAAATGATTGGTTTTCTGAAAAAGAGTATGTAACAGCATACGAATATCCCGCACCATTTAATCAGGACTTTTATGTACAGTTTAACCTTGCCGTTGGCGGTACTTGGCCGGGTAATCCGGATGAGACAACGGATTTTGATAATGCAGAGTTTGAAGTGGATTATGTACGTGTATATCAGAAACCTGAATACGATACTAATGTTACCAAGCCGGAGCCTTTATTTAGGGAGGCAACAGAGGATGGCAATTTAATTTATAATGGAGAATTTGCAGAAGAGAATCTGACTGATGATACAGATTGGTGTTTCCTTTTAAATGAAGGTGGAAAGGCTTCTGCATCTATTGCAGATGGAACTGTTACGATTATTCCGGAAGATGAGGGAACTGTGGATTATGCCATTCAGTTTGTGCAGGCAGATTTACCATTATATAACGGGAAGGAATACCGTATTTCATTTGATGCCTGTGCAACAGACAAACGTACCATGAATGTAGCAGTAACAGCTCCGTCAGGCGGATGGGCTCGTTATTTTCCGGATACCACAGTAGAATTAACTACTGATTGGCAAACGTATAAATACGAGTTTCTTATGGAAGCAGAAGATGACAATAACGGCAGACTGGAATTTAATATGGCAAAAGCCGGTTCCTTGGCTGAAATATCGATTAAGAATGTTAGAATTGAAGTAATAGAATAAGACATCAGGAAATACATAGGGGAAGAAACATGGAAGAAAAGAACATTATAGTTGAAACATTAAAGACATTGGGAGCAATAGTTGTAGGTTGGTTAGTTTGGACTGTTATTTTTGCTTGTATGTCGGGAGATAGTGAGGAAGTAATTGAACCATTTACAGGAGCATCGGTAGTTTTTGGTGTGATAACGGTTCTGGTTCTTATAGTAATCATCAAATACAATGCTGTAACGCAGTTGTATCAGAATATGATGGCTGCATTTAGCAATATTCAGGTATATGAGGAAAAGGCAGACCGATTGCTTGATAAAGCGAATAAAGTAGCTGACAAGTATATGGGGTTTGAAGAACGTGTTCAGTTTGGCGTATCAGAGATGCGTGGAAAAAGTGGCGGCTTGGATGTAAATGCAGGAAAAAAAGTTTCCATTCAGAATGCGAATCAGTTTCAAGCAGCAGTGGAGAATTATCCGGAATTAAAGGCTAATACAAGCATTATGGAATTGTTACGTCAGATAAAAGAGTGTGAGACATCGTTAATGCGACAGAAAGTAATATATAATGCAAAAGTAGAAGGTTATAATACATTAATAAGTAGTTTTCCTGTGAATATTATTGGAAAAATATTTAAATTTAAAGAGGCACAATTTTATACAAAATCAGTTGTTGATGACATGATTTCAGATGAGGAATTAGGAATATAAACAGAAGAGAGAGCGAATATGGCAATCGAAAGAGTACGAGCATATTTTAGAGAACTTGGAATAGAAGAAAAAGTGCAGGAACTTGCAGAATCCAGTGCAACAGTAGAACTTGCGGCAGCAGCCCTTGGTACAGAACCGGGAAGAATTGCTAAAACATTGTCTTTTATGGTAAATGAAAATCCCATTTTGATAGTGACAGCAGGGGACGTAAAAATAGACAATGCAAAGTATAAGAAGTTCTTTGGTGCAAAAGCTAAGATGTTGACTCCACAACAAGCAGAAGAACTAATCGGACACGCTGTAGGCGGTGTCTGCCCATTTGCGGTTAATGATGGTGTAGCTGTTTACCTAGACGAATCATTAAAAAAATACAAGACAGTATTTCCTGCCTGCGGTAGTAGTAATAGTGCCATAGAATTAAATATGGAAGAATTAGAAAAATACTCTTTATCTACAGCATGGATAGATGTCTGTAAGATGAAGGAATAGAAAGAAGAAGGAGACTCACACAGCCTCCTTCTTCTTGTATATTAACTAATATATGTAGCTTCGAATTCCTTAATGGACATCGGATGTGCGAAATAGTAACCCTGGAACATGTTACAGCCCATTTGTGAGAGGAATGCAACCTGCTCTGCAGTTTCTACGCCTTCGGTAATAACCGGCATGTCCAGATGATTGGAGAGACCGATTACCATTTGCAGAATCTTCTTACTCCGTTCCTCATCCTTTGCTTTTTTCAGGAATGCCATGTCAATCTTAAGAATGTCCACGTGCAAATCTTTTAACATGTTTAAGGAAGAATAACCGCTTCCAAAATCATCCATTTCCACGATGAATCCATTCTGTCGGAGTTTACTGATTAAATCCATCTGACGTTGGAAATCCATTACGATAGCAGTTTCTGTAATCTCCAATTTAATATTCTTCGGGTCGATTTCATATTTGTTTACCAGATCAACAAATGTTTGGTAGATGTTAATAAAATAGAAATCACGAGGAGAAATATTAACGGAAATGTATAAATCCTGCCGGCCCAAGTCCTTCCATTTGCGAAGCAGCTTGCAGGCTATTTCCCAGATGTATTGGTCAATATTACAAATCAAACCATTGCGTTCAAATATCGGTATAAAATCTCCCGGCATAATGGCGCCCTTTGTCGGATGAATCCAACGGATTAATGCTTCGGCACCCAATAAACGTCCGTCTGCGGACATCTGCGGCTGAAGATACATCTTTAAATCGCCGGCTTCAATGGCGGCCGGTAATTCGCGGATTAACTCCTGCTCGTGGAGAATATTATCCCTAAGTTTTTTGTCATAATAAGCTATACGTTTATGGTAATCTCCTTTAATAGTGGAAATTGCCATTCTGGCACGGTCACACATGACAGAAACAGGAATGTTGCGTTCAAAGATCTCATATACACCAATATAGTTAATCAGTGGGAGGGAAAGCTTGTTTTCCGTTCCGGCAAATAGGTCAGCCTGATTTTCATCGATAAAAACGGAAGATTCAAAATCCTTTTTAGCCATAAGGATGCCGAATACATCGTTAGTAAGGCGACCCATTACAATGGCTTTAGCGGCACGCTCCTTTATGGTATTGGCAACATCAATAAGTACGCTGTCACCGGTTTCACTACCGATAAAATCGTTTATCATCTTAAAATCTTTGATATCTGTACAGAGAATCAATAAATCCTCAGCGGGATGACGTTTGATATATTGTTCTGCTTTTTCACAGAAATATGCTTTGTTGTACAGACCGGTAAGAGAGTCGTGGGTCGCAAGCCAATGTTCACGCTTTAAGTCATTAACTTCTTTGGTACGGTTCTGGATAACAAAGTATCCTCCCTGCAACTGTTTATGGGCATCTCGCATACGTTGAAGCTGGATTTGTAAGATGAATTCTTTTTCCCCACAGGTAAACGATACTTCGTTAACAGATTCTTCATTTTCCCACAAATACTGCCTGCGGCACCATTCCTCAAGTGTAAGGTTTTCGGAATTAATCATAGGAGCTTCCGGGTCCAATAATTCTTCGGCGTAGGTATTTTTATAAAGCTCATTACCTTCCAAATCCAGAACGAATAAAGCAACATTCATATCCTGGGCAACTTTAAAAAGAGTAGGCGGAAGTAATTTCTGAGGCGTATAGATAAAAGCACAATAATATATGGCAATGGCTTCAATCGCATAGCCGATTATGGAAATATCAATGGCTGACTTAAAAGAAAGGATATTGATTCCTACAATAACAATAGTAATGATGGCAATTGTTAAGTATTTTCTGCGGTAAAACAGAGGTGCCGTAAATGCTTTGTAAAACAGACTGATCAGACAGAAGGTTACCAGCATTAAAATAATTGCATAATGAAAATAGAAATATGGGGTAACTTCCAATTTATAATATTTTTCACCTAAAAAAGTAACAGGAATTAAATAATACAAATGTTCAAAGAAAGTATTACATAGAATGGAAATGCTATCGCATGACAATAAAAAGAGCATGAGTGGTACTTTTACATGATCTTCAAAGCGATTACCGATATACTCCAAAGAAAAGCGCAAGAGATAATACAGCATCCAGACAGAAGATATAAAATAGATTCCGTATGCCGCCAGACAGACAGCTTTTGAAGCGGTATACAGAGTAACCATATTGCAGAACACAATGACAAAACCTAAAATAAGTATTCGCCCAACGGTCCGGGCAAGGCTATGCTGCGCTTCTTTATAAGTGCGAAAAATAAAGATACCAATGATAATCATGGAAAGGATTAGCAATCCGCCTAACAGTAACTTCATATCCGTTTCTCTCCTTGTTGTGTAGAATTTTGTAATCAAAATACTATAGAACTATTGTACCACTTTTAGGATGACAAGTCCATGGACTATCTTATATTAAGGGATATCTCTTATCATTATTTAGGGGAAAACCATAAGGAAGGAATTGACAGAACGGAAATGGTTACATAAGATACATAATAGGAATGAAGAGGGTAAGAAAATGAAATATACAGAAGAACAGTGTAATTATATTAAGAGTTTGGATTTTATGCGTCTGGGACAGGCGATTAACCACGAACAGTGGCAGAGTGCAGCCATGATAGTAAGAAGGATGGATAATAAGGCAAAGGAGTTGGGTCTGGAAGGATTCGAGCGTCAGTTTACCGGTATCCGCCAGTGCATTAACCGTAAGGAAAAGGCACCGGCGCAACAAGTCTTATCTATCATAGTGAATAAAAGGGTTCAGATGATAAAGCAGATACAGGAACAAAAGTCCTTATAAGAATGCAATGGCTTCACTGAACAAATCTTCTTCAATATTTATCAGCTTTCGGGCAAGCTTTCTGGCTTCCTCGGAGGCTGTTTTGCATTTGGTAAGGTTTTCACCAATGCTCTGGATACCCATATTGCAACCGTTCATAACAATTTTGGCAATCTGACTGCCTTCGTTGTGCATCATCATTTTGATTTCTGTTGTAAGCCATGACATAGTGGATGCCATTACGCCCGGTGTCTTATCGCTCTCCTGTCTTTCATGTAACAGGGCAGATACTTCCTTTTGGAGTTCTCCGTGTTTTTCAATATAGGTTTTTAACATTTCCGTTTCTTTATCATCCAGTTCGTATTCTTTCATTTGACGTAAGGAATCCATTGCCATAAAGCAACCGGAATCCACTTCTTTTAGTAAGTGAATAGTATCTTCGTTCATTATGTGCCTCACTTTCTGCTATGATTAGCTTTATAGTAAGTATTGGATGATTTTGAGAAAAATATCCTTCTTATTTTAATTGATGCTTGAAAAGATTTGCGAATGTGTTATATTTTTCAAAAGAGTATAAATGAAAAGGGGAATTATTATGATTGGAATGAAGGAAATAGCAGCAAAGATGAAGATGGCGGCACCAAAGCTTGCAGTATCTTCTTGTGAACAGAGAAATAAAGCGTTACAGACGGTAAAGGAAGCGTTGCTTTACAATCAGGAAGCAATCTTTGAAGCAAATCGAAAAGACATGGAGGCGGCTGAGGCAAACGGCGTGGCACCGGCAGTTATGAAACGTCTTAAATTCCATGAAGGAAAGCTTGCTGATGTATGTAACGGAATTGAACAGTTGATTTCCTTGGAAGATCCCCTTGGAAAGGTAAGCCTTAAAAGAGAATTGGACGAAGGCTTACAACTATTTAGGGTAAGTGTACCGATTGGTGTAGTCGGTATTATATTTGAAGCAAGACCGGATGCCTTGGTGCAGATATCTTCTCTTTGTATTAAGAGCGGTAATTGTGCCATTTTAAAAGGTGGAAAAGAGACGGTGCATACCAATAAAGTATTGTTTGATATTATTCACAAGGCAGTCGTGGATGCCGGTCTTCCGGAATATTCCCTTCATCAGGCAACCTTACATAATGAGATTGATGAGTTGCTTGCTTGTGAAAAAGATGTGGATTTACTGATTCCAAGAGGCTCGAATCAGTTTGTCCAGTATATTATGAATAATACGAAAATACCGGTTATGGGACATGCAGACGGAGTTTGTCATATCTATGTGGATAAGGACGCCGATATGGAAAAGGCATTGTCCATTATTGTGGATGCGAAAATACAGTATACGGCAGCATGTAATGCGGTGGAGACCATTCTTGTGCACAAGGATATTGCGGATACATTCCTTCCTGCTTTGGCACAGAGATTAAAAGAAGCAGATGTTGCTGTAAGAGGAAGCAAAGAAGCAGCGGATATTATCAGTAAAACAGGGATTGCATGTGAAACGATGGAAGAGGAAGAATTCCATACAGAATACTTAGCATTAAAGGCGTCTGTTAAATTAGTGGATTCGGTAGAACAGGCAATTTCCCATATCAATTATTTTGGTTCCCATCATACGGACTGTATCATTACAGAAAATAATGAAAATGCAGTAATTTTTATGGAAATGGTAGACTCCGCAGGAGTGTATTGCAATTGCTCCACAAGATTTTCGGATGGATTCCGCTATGGATTCGGAGCGGAGGTAGGTATCAGTACCAGTAAGCTTCATGCAAGAGGACCAGTTGGATTAGAAGGAATGGTAACATACAAATATAAATTGTACGGAAACGGACATATCGTCGATGACTATGCTACCGGTAAAAAAGCATTCCATTATAAGGAAATAGAGTAGAAGCTACTCCGACAGAAAATGATGGAGTTTCGTTTTGAAAAAAACAAGACAGGAAGAGAAGAACTATGTTACAGAAGATGAAAAGCAGCTATGAGCATACCATATACGCCAGCTATCTGGGGTATATTACACAGGCAATCGTAAACAATTTTGCTCCTTTGCTGTTTCTGACATTTGCGTCAACTTTTGGATTAAGCCTTGCCCAGATTACGATGATTACTACGATTAATTTTATGACACAATTAATTGTAGATTTAATTTGCGCCAAGGTCATTGACCGAGTTGGTTATCGAAGGGCCATCGTGGTTGCCCATATTACTGCGGCAGCAGGATTAATCGGAATGAGTGTATTCCCTTATATATTAGGGAATGCCTATATGGGACTTATCGTTGCCGTCATTTTATATGCGATTGGCGGCGGAATTATAGAAGTATTGATTAGCCCTATTGTAGAAGCATGCCCGACGGAAAAGAAGGAAGCGGCAATGAGCCTTTTGCATTCCTTTTATTGTTGGGGACATGTGGGTGTTGTATTGGTGGCAACTGCATTTTTTGCCGTCTTTGGGATTGAACACTGGAGAATATTAGCATGGATTCTGGCACTTGTACCGATTTGCAATGTGTTCTATTTCCTGTTGGTGCCTATTTATCCCATTGTGGACGAGCATCATAAGCTGGCATTTGGCACTCTGTTGAAACAAAAGTCTTTTTGGCTGTTGATTGTGATGATGGTCTGTGCAGGAGCTTCCGAACAGGCAATGAGCCAGTGGGCATCTGCCTTTGCAGAGTCAGGATTAAAAGTAAGTAAGACGGTGGGGGATTTGCTGGGACCATGTGCATTTGCCGTCTGCATGGGTACTACAAGAGCTTATTATGGGAAGAACAGCGAAAAAGTACCGTTGAAAAAAGCAATGATAATCAGCGCCGTTGCCTGCATTGTCTGTTATGTGCTGGCAGTGTTTGGCGGTCATCCGGTACTATGTCTTGTAGGCTGTGCATTTTGTGGTTTTACGGTGGGAATGTTCTGGCCGGGAACATTTAGTATTGCAGCGGTGGAACTTCCGGGAGGCGGAACTGCCATGTATGCGTTAATGGCACTTGCGGGAGATTTGGGTTGTTCTTCGGGACCAACGGTGGTTGGAATGGTAGCAGATTATACAGGAGGCAATTTAAAAGCAGGTATATTGACGGCCATTCTCTTCCCGGTAGTAATGCTTTGCAGCCTTTGCTTTATAAAACAGAAGAAAAAATAGCGGTTTGTAATATTAAGAATTGAATTATACAAAAATTGGTATTATAATGAGAACAATTGTTGCGGTAATGCGTTAAAGTGAAGAAAACCGCACATCAAATATTGATAAGTACCAAGATACAGAAAGAGGGACTATTATGGAAAAGAAAAATATTGATTGGTCAAATTTAGGTTTTGGCTATATTAAGACAGACAAGCGTTACGTAGCCAACTTCAAAGACGGTAAATGGGACGAAGGCGGAATCATTGAAGATGATATGATCGTGATGAGTGAATGTGCCGGAGTACTCCAGTATGCACAGACAGTTTTTGAAGGAATGAAGGCATATACAACAGAAGACGGACATATCGTTACATTCCGTCCGGATTTAAATGCAGACAGAATGATGGATTCTGCAAAACGTTTAGAGATGCCGGTTTTCCCAAAGGAAAAATTCTTAGATGCAATTGACCAGGTGGTAGCAGCCAATGCAGCATATGTTCCTCCATACGGAACAGGCGCAAGCTTATACATCCGTCCATATATGTTTGGTATTAATCCGGTTATCGGTGTTAAGCCTGCTGATGACTATCAGTTCAGAGTATTTACAACACCGGTAGGACCATATTTCAAAGGCGGTGTTAAGCCTCTTACTATCAAAGTAAGTGATTTTGACCGTGCAGCACCTAACGGAACAGGTAATATTAAAGCCGGTCTTAATTATGCCATGAGTTTACATGCTATCGTAACTGCTCATCAGGAAGGTTATGACGAAAACATGTATCTCGATCCTAAGACAAGAACAAAAGTAGAAGAAACCGGTGGAGCGAACTTCTTATTCGTAACGAAAGACAACAAAGTCGTAACACCTAAGTCAGACAGTATCTTACCTTCTATCACAAGACGTTCTTTAATCCAGGTTGCTCAGGAATACTTAGGATTAGAAGCAGAAGAAAGAGAAATCACATTAGAAGAAGTAAAAGATATGGCTGAATGTGGTCTCTGTGGTACAGCAGCAGTTATCTCTCCTGTAGGCAAAATCGTTGACCACGGCAAAGAAATCTGCTTACCAAGCGGTATGGCACAGATGGGACCTATCACCCAGAAATTATACGATACCTTAACCGGTATCCAGATGGGACGCATTCCTGCTCCGGAAGGCTGGATCCGCGTTATCAAATAATCCGTTTTACCCACGCCCTGCATTTGTCTGTGGGGCGTTTCTTTATGCCCGCCCAAGAAAGCCCGCCCGGGGGAGAGATTTGGAACAAGTCAGTTTATGCAAGAACATCTAGAGAACTTCCATGAAGCGTCAAGCAACGCACCTAATGGAAATGAACTCGAGTAATCTGTGGGACAGGGGTTTTCGAATGACTTTTAGACAATTGCGAGAATAACTTTGCTTTCAAAAGATTTCCATGCCGCGAGAAGTTGTTTGAGCATGGAACAGAAAAGTCAAAAACGCGCGTATACGCGCAGTATTAAATGCAAAACACGCCTCCGGACATGCTAGCATGTCCTAGGGCGTGTTTTGCATTTTAATGCTGCTTTGCAGCAATTCTTTTTGACTTTTCTGTTCTATGCGAGTTTACTGGTAGCGGCATAGGGGAATCTTTTGAAAGCATTAGTTATTCCGCAATTGGATAACCAAATGAGAAAACCCCTGTCCCACAGACTACTCTCAGACAATTTCCCGGTGCGTTGACGCTTCAGTTGGAAGTTCTAAGATGTTCTATACATAACCTGAAAAAGTTCCAAATCTCTCCCCCCGGGCGGGCTCCCTTGGGCGGACTAGAGGAAGAGTTCGCAGACAAATACCACGGCGCAGGCCAAAACGGATACCTGGAAGAGGCTGCGGCCAAACCAGGCGAGCAGGATGGCGCTGACGAATGCGATGGATGCGGCAATGGGACTGCGGGTGGCAGTGATGATTGCCGGGAATGTCATAACGGATAAGGTTACGTAAGGTACGTAGTATAGGAAAGAGCGGATAAAGGTGCTCTTGATTTCCTTGCGGATTAGTGTTAACGGAAGGACACGGATTAGGTAGGTCACTCCCGCCATGATTAACATGTATATGTAGATGTTATGCTCCATTGCTGTCGTCTCCTTCCTTGATTGGGAATAGGATTGCTGCTGTGGCAGAAATCACAATTGTCAGAATCAGAATGGCTGTGCCGGAAGGAATGGATGATAGTATAGGTGCTGTTGCAAACAGCAGGCTAAGAAGCATGGATACTACGATTAATCCGGCAAGTAAGCGGTTTTGGCGGGCAGGCGGAATAATGATGGCAATGAACATGCCGTATAGGCCGACACTTAAGGCACTTACTACGTTATTTGGAAGAACATTACCCATTAGTACGCCAAGGTAAGTTCCGATTGCCCATCCCGGAATGGCAACAGAGAAGGCTCCGTATGCGTAGAGGGGATTGAGCTTGCCCGGTGCGTTAATGCAGATACCAAAGATTTCATCCGTAACATCATACCCGATGAGAAGCCGGTGAAGTAATGGTGTCTTAGGGTCCAGTTTCTGGGATAAGGCACAGGACATTAATAAATATCTGGCGTTTGCAACCAGCATCATGAGTGCCAACTCCAAGTAACCGGCACCGGCGCTAATCAGTGTAAAGCCTGCGTATTCACCGGCAGATGCATTGTTTGTTATACTTACAATCATTGCCTGCAAAGGGGTGAAACCGGCATTTTTAGCAGCAATTCCAAGAGTAAAGGCTACGGCAAAGTAACCCAAGGCGATGGGAATGCCATCACGCATACCATTGGAAAAAGCAAGTTTATTTGTATTTGACATAATTTTTTCTCCATGAATGTAATAAAAAGTATATCACAACGTTGTCAATCTTATCATATTTTCAAAAGGAGTACAAGCATGGGAGCGGGAAGAGATAGGAAGATTCCGGTAGGGGAGGACGTGATTTTTTTTGAAACAGGGGTAGAAAAAAGAGGATTGTTTTCTTATAATAAATGAGTGGTGTATTTTCACAATACATACATGGGTAAGAGAGGAGAAGCACATGCAGCAATTGATACAGGATTTGAAAAATCAGACATATAAGCCTATGTATCTGCTGTATGGAGAAGAAGACTATCTCCGTAAGCAGTATCGGGATAAGCTGAAAGCCGCTCTTACCGTGCCGGATGATACCATGAATTATCATTACTATGAGGGGAAGGATGTGGATATTCCCCAATTGGTTGATTTGGCGGAGACCATGCCTTTTTTTGCAGACAGAAGGGTGATTATTCTGGAGAACTCGGGGCTTTGTAAGTCCGGTGGGGATGCTTTGGCAGAATATTTAAAACAGCCGGCACAGAGTGTTGTTATGATTTTGGTAGAGTCGCAGGTGGATAAGCGCTCCAAATTATTTAAAGTCATAAAAGAACAGGGGCGTGCCTGTGAGTTTGTGGTACAGACGGAGCAGACCCTAAAAAGGTGGCTGGCATCGCTTGCAGGACAGGATAATAAGAAAATCAGCGAACAGACAGCCGAATATTTCCTTGAAAAAACAGGAACGGATATGGCAAATATCCGTACAGAATGGGAAAAACTCATTTGTTATACCATGGGACGTGAGATTATCACACCGGAGGACATTGATGCTATTTGTACCCAGCGTGTCAGTAACCGGATATTTGATATGGTTGCGGCTATTGCAGAAAAGCGCCAGAAGGAAGCTTTGGATATGTATCATGACCTTCTGACCCTGAAAGAGCCGCCTATGGGGATTTTGGCATTGATTGCCAGACAGTTTAATCTGATGCTTCAAGTGAAAGAATTGCAACAAAAGGGATTGGGCAGCAGACAGATAGGGGATAAAGTAGGGCTTGCCCCGTTTATTGTACAAAAATATGAGCGGCAGGCTTCCCGGTTTAAAATGAGGGAACTAAGGGCTGCATTACAGGCATGTGTGGATGCGGATGAAGCGGTAAAGACAGGACGCTTGAACGATGTGCTCAGCATTGAATTGTTAATTATTGAACGCAGCAGATAGAAGTATTAATATAGTAGTAATTAGAATGGAAAAGGGGAAGAACAATGGCAGTATCAGTATTATGGACCTTGATAATGGTTTTCATCATAGTCAGCAGAATCAGAAAAGTAGCAGGAATGAGTCAACAGGGAAGAAGCAATACCCATAAAGCTACCGGAAGTAATCCGGTGAGACCGGCTGCTACAAGGAATAATCCGGTACGACCGGCACAGAGAAGCTTCGCGGCCATGCCGGAGAAGGAAAGAGCGGTTCCGAATGTGGAGCGTGACTGTCGGGCGGATGACAAACACCGTTTTGAGAATAATCTTTCCAGATTTAATAAGAAAAAAGCTACGGCAATACCAAATGTCCAGAGTACGCACATGCGGGTTCAGCCGAAAATGTCAGGGAACCGTAAAACGGCCAGACAGCTGTATATGGGCGATGTGGTACCGCAGGGAATGCGGGTAGTGGAATGCGGATATTGTGCAGCAGACAATTTGGTTCCGTTTGCATCAAGGGACGGTTATAAATGTTATTTTTGTCATTATGATATATAAGGAAAAAGAGCTGTTTCCTCTTAACAGGGAGCAGCTCTTTTTTGCGGAAAATGGCTGACGTAAATCGGGCAGAAACGGGGGCAGAAACCGATGAAATTGGAGGAAAATGATTATAGAGTACGGTTTATGGGACAATGAATTTGCTATGCTTACATCATCAAGTGGAGAAAAGAGGAGAACGGATGATGAAACGATACGGTTTTTATATTTTGACAGTAACTTTTGTTGTATTTATTTTTTCAATGATGACCATGTCAGTCAATGCTACGGAACAGAAGAAATTGCAGCATCAAAATGCCTACTACGAAGAAATGGAAGACTCCTATATGACAGCCCTTCGTAGTGAACTTACAGCAAAAGGATATCACAATGCAGGGATTACCATGACAAAGATTTTCTATGAAAATGGGCAAAGAGAATATACGGTAAAGATTCATCATAAGCGTATGGAGAAGCTTTCAGCAGAGGAGCAGGAGGAATTACTTGCCGAATTGGAAGGGATATCCTTTGCAGATAAAGAATGCAGAATACACATGGCATTTGTGTTCTGTTAATACAAAGAGATATCTTAAATTTTTATGAAGAGTAAAGAATAACATGACATTTAGAAGAAATCGTTTTATAATGGGGTGCATAAGTCGTGAGGACAGGAAAGGTAGCTGTTACGGATGACTTGGCACCCTTGTTTTGAGAAAAGAGGTAAATATGAATCCAAAGAACAATGAGATTTATAGGCATTTTAAAGGTAATCTATATAAAATAATTACACTGGCGATTCATTCGGAAACAGAAGAACAGATGGTGGTTTATCAGGGATTATATGGAGATTTTCCTATATATTGCCGTCCGCTTTCCATGTTTTTATCCGAAGTTGACCATGAGAAATATCCGCAGGTAACCCAGAAATTCCGGTTTGAGCGGGTGGATAGTCTGGTCAATGGGGATGCAATCGTGAATGTGCCGGTAAAAGAATGTGAGAGCATTCAGGAGGTAACCGGAGAAGCGCCTGAAAAAGCAGAACCGGAAGATGTGACGGCAGAGCCGGAAGAGCAGGAAGAAGAGATTGCAGAAGTGGACCCGCTGATTATAGAGTTCTTAGAAGCTTCTACTGTGTTGCAAAAGAAGAACATTTTGACCGCTTTGCATCACAGAATTACGGATGAAATCATTAATACCCTGGCGGTGGCAATGGATGTAGTAGTGGAAGAGGGAGAATTGGAAAACCGCTACCGACAGCTGAAAGCCTGTCTTGAGACCATAGAAAGATATGAGATAGAACGTAAATAGAGCGTATTTCAGTAACAAATGAAACGATATGAAGCAAAAGGAAGAACTATTAGAACAAATTGCCGGGCCATTGCTTGAGTGGTATGACACCAATCATCGTGACCTTCCGTGGAGGGAGGATAAGGATCCTTACCGTATCTGGGTGTCGGAGATTATGCTCCAACAGACCAGAGTGGAGGCTGTAAAGCCGTATTACGCCCGGTTTATGGAAAAATTTCCCACCATAGAGGTGTTGGCGGCAGCCGAAGACGATGTATTGCTGAAGTGCTGGGAAGGTCTTGGGTATTACAGCCGCGCCCGCAATTTGAAAAAAGCAGCCATAATGGTAATGGAGGAGTATCAGGGAAAAATGCCGGATACTTGGGAGGAACTGCAAAGATTACCGGGAATCGGAAGTTATACGGCAGGAGCCATTGCATCCATTGCATTTAACAGGGATGTTCCGGCTGTGGACGGAAATGTTTTACGAATTTTAAGCAGATTGCGTAAGGACGGGGAATTCATTACTTCCCAAGCAGTGAAAAAACGGGTGGAGACCGAACTGCTTCCGGTGATGCCAAAAGGAAGAGCAGGAGATTTTAATCAGGCATTAATGGAACTGGGAGCAACGGTATGTATTCCTAACGGAGCACCGAAATGCAGTGTATGTCCATGGAGGAAATTGTGCATGGCAACCAAAGACGGTTCCATGTCAGAATATCCAAAAAAGGAAAAGAAAAAGAAACGGACCATAGAGTATAAGACGGTTTTGGTTATAAAGCATGGAGAAAATGTGGCGATTCACAAACGTCCGGATAAAGGACTTTTAGCCGGTTTGTATGAGCTTCCCATGGTGGACGGCCATAGAAAAAAAGATGAGATAATCGGATGGTTACAAAAACAGAATATGTATCCGGTCCGTATCGAAACACTTCCGGATGCGGTTCATGTTTTCTCGCATAAGGAATGGCATATGAAGGCATATGCAGTCCGTATTGATGAATTTATTAATGTAAAATACGCAGATAAGGAATCGTATTTGTTTGTCCATCCCGGACAAACAGAAGCGGAGTACCCGATTCCGTCCGCGTTTGCTGCATATGCAGAATATTTAAATATTAAATTGGGGAATGACAAGTTTTAGAAAAGAGGAAAAGGGAATATGAAGTTATTATCAATAGCAATTCCATGCTACAATTCGGAAGCGTATATGGGAAAATGCATTGAATCTTTACTTGTTGGAGGGGAAGAAGTAGAGATTATTGTAGTGAATGACGGTTCTAAGGACCGTACAGCTGAGATTGCAGAGGAGTATCGGGCAAAATATCCAACCATTATTAAGGTGGTAAATAAGGAAAACGGCGGACATGGTTCTGCGGTAAATGCCGGTCTTGATCAAGCTACCGGATTATATTTTAAAGTAGTGGACAGTGATGACTGGGTAAATGCGGCAGCGTATAAAGTGATTCTTAACAAATTGGAAGAATATGCCGGAAGCAGACCGATGCTTGATATGCTTATCAGTAATTTTATTTATGATAAAGTGGGCGTTGAGCATAAGAAGACTATGAGATATTCTTCTTTGTCACTGCCAAAGGACCAGTTGTTTACCTGGAATGAAGTGGGGCATTTCTTCAAGGGCCAGTATATTTTAATGCATTCGGTTATTTTCAGGACCAAATTACTGAAACAGTCCGGGATTAGGCTTCCGGAGCATACGTTCTATGTAGACAATTTATTTGTATTTGAGCCACTTCCATATGTACAGAATATGTATTATCTGGATGTGGATTTCTATCATTATTTTATCGGACGTGAGGACCAGTCGGTAAATGAACAGATTATGATTTCGCGGATTGACCAGCAGTTGCGTGTTAACTATAAGATGATTGATTATATGGTAGAGAACAAATCCATTATTAAAAACAAGCATCTGAGAGCATATATGCTGAATTATCTGGATATTATTACTACGGTATCTTCCATTATGCTCATCAAATCCGGAACAGAAGAGAATCTGGAAAAGAAAAAAGCGCTGTGGGATTACTTGAAAAAGAAAGACCGTTATGTATTTATGAAGCTCCGTTACGGACTTTTAGGAAATTGTACCAATCTGCCGGGTAAGGGTGGACGTATGATTTCAGTAGAAGGCTATAAGCTTTGCAGAAAATTCTTTAACTTTAATTAATTACAAAAAAGAGATTCGGATCGTTTTTGATAGTTGTCCTGTCTGCTTGACGGGAGATATCATTTCCGGTGACGAATCTCTTTATATATGATAAATGAATAAAACACCTATTTCATAAATTGTAAAAGCTGCTTTTGGCAGGACACATGAATGTCGGTTGCCGTTACCAATGGTTCCCCATCCACATGAAGCCACATAGGAACCTCTGTTTTAACAGAATAGGACGGAATGTGGTAATCCTTTACTTCCGGGAAACGCAGGTGGTTGCCCTTGTACGCAGTAGGCAAGATGCGAAGGACGCGGAGTGCAGTTGCATCGGAGGCACCGCAAATATCCAAGATACCATCCTGACAATCAGCTTTTGGTGCAAACATAAACCCGCCGCCTTCATAACGGTGATTCATTCCGGCGAGGAATAGCAAACGGCGGAGCGAAATGACTTCATTGGTCTCGTGAAGAGTAAGGGTGGCATCAATCCATCGGGCACTAATAAGCTGTTTGAGAGCAATCATAAGATAGACCAATTTACCAAGTCCTATGCGGTTAAGTACCTTCTTTAGCTTGGAGCGCATGACTTCCTCGCATATGGCAGCATCGTATCCGATACTGCAACTAACAGCAAAGTGGCGTGAATGCTCTGCTCCGGTTACAGAATCCGTATATTTTATGAGCCCCAAATCCATGGCATAGACGGAAGGATGTTCCAGGATGTTGGTCAATGCTTCGATAGGGTCTTTAGAAATACCAAGATCCCTTGCCAAATCATTGCTGGAACCGGTAGGGATATATCCCATAATCAATTTATCAAAGCGCATGACACCCTGTAATGCCTCGTTGACAGTACCGTCACCACCTAAAACAATAACGGTAATGGTGTCAGAAGAGTCGGTCAGTTCTTTGGTAAGTTCTTGCATCAATTCTGCCACATGTCCGCTGTGTGTGGAAATATGGGCATGATAGGCAATACCGTGGGAGTCAAGATAGGTTTTGACTCTATCCCAGTATTTGGCACCCTGGCCGGAACGGGAAGCAGGGTTAACAATAAAATGGTACATACTATCCTCCGTAATTATGTCCGGATATCGGAACTTTCTCTTTGGAATTTGTTATTTGAAATTTTACCAAATACAAAAAATGAAGTAAATACCCTGTTTCTTTATTTGTATATTATTTAAAAACTTGTAAAACAGGGACTTACAAGCACAAATTTTTTGCGTTAATTCGATAAATTAATAAAGTATATTTGCAGAATGAAAAAACTGTGTTATAATATCGGGCAAGTGCAGTTTAATGTAACAATTACAGACAAGCTGGAAATACAAAGAATACAATATAGAAAGTGAAAGGTGGACAATATGTACTCATTGGATGATGTAAGAGTAGTGGATCCTGAAGTAGCACAGGCGATTGTGGATGAACAGGACAGACAGAACAGTCATATCGAATTGATTGCTTCTGAAAACTGGGTAAGCAAGGCTGTTATGGCAGCAATGGGAAGCCCATTAACAAACAAATACGCAGAAGGATATCCCGGAAAGAGATATTACGGCGGTTGTGATTGTGTAGACGTAGTGGAAAACCTTGCCATTGAAAGAGCAAAAGAGTTATTCGGTTGTGATTATGCCAATGTTCAGCCTCATTCAGGTGCACAGGCAAATATGGCAGTTCAGTTTGCAGTATGTAAACCGGGCGATACTATTATGGGTATGAACTTAGACCACGGCGGACATTTAACACACGGAAGCCCTGTTAACATGAGTGGTAAATACTTTAACATCGTACCTTATGGAGTAAATGATGACGGATTTATCGATTACGATAAGCTCCGTGAAATCGCATTGGAAGCAAAACCTAAGATGATTATCGCAGGTGCTTCGGCATATGCAAGAGCCATTGACTTTAAGAAATTCAGAGAAGTAGCGGATGAAGTGGGTGCTGTATTGATGGTAGATATGGCTCATATTGCCGGTCTTATTGCAGCAGGTCTTCATGAAAGCCCAATTCCATACGCAGATGTTGTTACTACTACAACACATAAGACATTAAGAGGACCAAGAGGTGGTCTTATCTTAGCAAACAAGGAAGCAGCTGAGAAGTTTAACTTTAACAAGGCTATTTTCCCTGGTATTCAGGGTGGCCCATTGATGCATGTAATTGCAGCAAAGGCTGTATGTTTCAAAGAAGCATTATCCGATGAATTCAAGGAATACCAGAAGCAGGTTGCAGCAAATGCACAGGCACTTGCAAAGGGTCTTATGAGCCGTGATATTAAGATTGTATCCGGTGGTACGGATAATCACTTAATGTTAGTGGATCTTACTACATATGGATTAACAGGTAAGGCTGTTGAAAAATTATTGGATCAGGCTCACATTACATGTAATAAGAACACTATTCCGAATGACCCGCAGTCTCCATTCGTTACAAGCGGTATCCGTTTAGGAACACCGGCTATTACCTCAAGAGGTATGAAGGAAGACGATATGGACATGATTGCAGAAGCAATTGCTATGGTAATCAAAGGCGGTGAAGAAAAAGTAGCTGAAGCAAGAGCAATTGTTCAGACACTTACAGATAAGTATCCGTTAGTATAAAGGGATGAGATGGCGGTTTCAGGTATTCTGGAACCGCCTGTTAATTTGTTGTAAAAGAAAATTTGGGAATTATTATTTAGTGATAAAGGGGAATTTTTTATGAACATAGTTACAAATTTGAAAAAGAATGGAATATCAGCAGACACATTAAAGTGGATTGCTCTGATTACCATGTTAATTGACCATACAGGGGCATCCATATTGGAAAAAATACCGCAGTATTCTACGGTGGACTGGGTGTATCAGTTGGATTTGGTTCTGCGTTTTATAGGGAGAATTGCTTTTCCGATTTATTGTTTTTTGTTGGTAGAAGGATTTTACAAGACGCGAAGCAGGAAAAAATATGCATGGAATATTTTTGCCTTTGCGCTGATTTCCGAAATTCCGTTTGAGGTTTCTTTTATGGGTGAGCTGAATATCGGATTTCATAATGTATATTGGACATTATTGCTTGGAATGTTGTTAATGATGACATTGGAAGAAATAAAGGCACGTAAGCCGGAGAGGTTCGGGTTGCTTGCGTTGCTTGCCCTTGCCGTGTTTGCAGGAACGGCGCAGCTTGTGTATACGGACTATGCAGCAATCGGTGTTATGCTTATTTTCATCCTGTATCAGACAAGGGATAACCGGATGAAGCAGTCCGTTCTTGGTGCAGTTGCCATGTGTTATGAAGTCACGGCACCTATTTCCTTTGTACTCACCTATCATTATAACGGACAAAGAAAGGCACGTAAAAATCCGTATGTAAAATACCTGTTTTATGCCTTCTATCCAATTCATCTTCTGGTGCTTTATTGGATAAGATTACTAGTTTTTTAAGCGTTTTTTTGGTGCAGTACTCCATTTTCACCAAATTGGAGAACCTGCACAAAAAGGCTTGCTTTGGTTTGGAACATGTGCTAGAATATCCCTCGGTGACACACAAGTGTGCGCGATAGAAACACAATGACGGACAGATGTTTTTAGAGGGAAGACAATAATGGCAGATTCTACAGAATATTATGTAGTAAAGCAAAGAGCGTTGCCTGAGGTACTTCTTAAGGTCGTGGAAGCTAAGCGTTTAGTGGAGTCTAAGCGCGGGATGAGCGTCCAGGATGCAGTGGATAAGGTAGGAATCAGTCGAAGCTCTTTTTATAAATATAAGGATGATATCTTTAAGTTTCATGATAATGCCCAGGGAAGTACCATTACCGTAACCTTGAATATGGAGGATGAACCGGGAGCATTATCGGATGTATTAAAAGTAATAGCGGATAACGGTGCTAATATTCTGACCATACACCAGAGTATTCCGATTAACGGGGTGGCAGCGCTCAGCATCAGTATTCAGGTATTAGAGACGACAAAGAACGTTTCCAATATGCTTGCAGGCTTAGAAGCACATCATGCAGTTCATCATGTTAAGATGATAGCCGGTGAGTAATGGGACGATGAGGATAAAGGAGAAATAGTATGATTAAGGCAGCAGTATTAGGATACGGAACAGTAGGAAGCGGTGTGGTGGAAGTTCTTCATAAGAACAAAGACCTGATTGCAAAAAGAGTGGGTGATGAAATCGAAGTAAAGTATATTTTGGATTTACGTGATTTCCCGGGTGACCCATTTGAAGATAAAGTGATTCATGATTTCAATCTGATTTTAAATGACCCTGAGGTATCCATTGTATGTGAGACAATGGGAGGAACAAAGCCTGCTTATCAGTTTACCAAGGACTGTTTATTAAAGGGCAAGAGTGTATGTACTTCCAATAAGGAATTGGTTGCTGCCTATGGTCCTGAATTATTACAGACAGCAAAGGCAAATAATTGTTCCTATTTCTTTGAAGCAAGTGTTGGCGGCGGTATTCCGATTATCCGTCCGATGTTAACTTCCCTTGCTCCGGAATCAATTGAAAAGATTAAAGGTATTTTAAACGGAACTACTAATTATATTCTCACTAAGATGGCAAAAGAGGGTGCCGCTTATGAAGATGTATTAAAGGAAGCACAGGAAAAAGGATATGCAGAGCGTAATCCGGAAGCTGACGTAGAAGGATATGATGCATGTAGAAAAATTGCTATTCTTTCTTCTTTAATGACAGGTAAGAATGTTGATTTTAACAAGATACATACAGAAGGTATTACCAAGATTACTACAAGAGATTTTGCATATGCAAAAGCAGTAAATAAGAGTATTAAGCTTTTGGCAGTAAGTGAACGCACAGAAGACGGTGCGGCATTACTGGTTGCTCCGTTTATGATTGGAGAGGACCACCCTCTTAACGGAGTAAATGATGTATTCAATGCAGTATATGTGACAGGTAATATGGTAGGGGATTTGATGTTCTACGGTCATGGTGCAGGAAAGCTTGCCACCGCAAGTGCTGTAGTAGCGGATGTTATTGAGTGTGCAAAGACACTTGGAAGCAATGTGCCGGTTATCTGGGACGCAGATGAGCTTACCGTAGCAGATAATGATGCATGTGTACGGAAATTCTTCGTACGTGCTTCATTAGAAGAGCGGGGAGCCGTTCTTAACAACTTTACCAATATCAGGGAAATCCGTACGGATGATGTGGACTTTGGATTTATTACAGAGTCTATGACAGAAAAGGAATTCCAATCACGCATTAAGGGTGTAAGAGAAGTCTTATCTGTAATCAGAGTAGATGAAGCGTAAAGCAAGAATTTAGAAAGGTATAATAATATGAAATATATTGTAGTGTTAGGTGACGGTATGGCTGATGAGTCCATTGAGGCGCTGGGAGGCAAAACGGTTATTGAGTATGCCAATACGCCATGCCTTGATAAGCTCAGTAAACAGTCAGAAATCGGAATGGTACATACGATTCCGGAGGGAATGAGCCCGGGCTCCGACACCGCTAATTTGTCCGTGTTGGGATATGACCCTAAGAAGTATTATTCGGGACGTTCCCCACTGGAAGCATTAAGCATTGGCGTTCCCATGACAGAGACAGATATTGCACTCCGTTGCAATATTGTTACCATCAGTGATGATGATGTAGCATTTGAAGAAAAGACAATTATCGATCACAGCTCCGATGAAATCAGTACAGAAGACTGTGCCGTATTATTGCAGGCGGTAAAGGAACAGCTGGAAAGCGAGAATTACCATTTCTACGTAGGCACCAGCTACCGTCATTGTTTAATCTGGAATCATGGCAAAGTAGTAAAGCTGACTCCGCCACATGACGTACTGACACAGAAAATCGGTCAGTATCTTCCGACGGATGCCTTTTTACTGGAAATGATGAAAAAAAGCTATGAGATATTAAAGGACCATCCGTTAAATATTGAGCGTAAGGCGAAGGGACTTAATCCTGCCAACTGTTGTTGGTTCTGGGGTGCAGGTACAAAGCCTATGCTGTCTTCTTTTGAAGAAAAGACGGGCAAAAAGGGTATGATGATTTCTGCAGTGGATTTGTTAAAAGGAATTGCTGTGGGAGCCGGAATGGGTGTGGTAAACGTAGAAGGCGCCAACGGTGGATTACATACCAATTATGAAGGAAAAACCGATGCGGCGCTTAAAGCATTATTGGAAGATGGTTACGATTTTGTATACATTCATGTAGAAGCTCCGGATGAAATGGGACATCAGGGAAGCGTAGAAAAGAAAATGAAAGCGGTTGAGAATCTGGATGCACGTGTGATCAAGCGACTTACCGCTGCGTTGGATGAAAAGAATGTGGAGTATCGTTTGCTTGTACTTCCGGACCACCCGACACCAATCCGTCTGCGGACCCATACAGCGGAGAATGTACCATATCTTTTATTTGATTCAACGGATATCAAAGAAAAAGAATGGTCATACAACGAAAAAGATGCAGCAAAGAGTGGCATTTTAGTAAAAGAAGGTCATACATTAATTGACCGCTTATTTGAAAGATAAAAGACAGTTCTTGAGGAGACGAGATTATGAGAAAAGTAGTGAAATTCGGCGGAAGTTCCCTTGCCAGTGCGGAGCAGTTTGAGAAGGTTGGAAACATTATCCGTGCAGAAAAATCCAGACGGTTTGTAGTGCCAAGTGCACCGGGAAAGCGTTTTAGTGATGATATTAAGGTTACGGATATGTTATATGGCTGTTATGCACTTGCAGAGGCAGGTAAGGATTTCAAAAAAGAACTTGCAGCCATTAAAGAAAGATATGAAGGGATTATTGCCGGACTTAAGTTGGAACTTTCTTTAGAGGAAGAATTCAAACAGATTGAAAAAGATTTCAAGGCAAAAGCAGGCGATAACTATGCAGCAAGCCGTGGTGAATTCTTAAACGGTAAAATTATGGCAGCATACTTGGGTTATACATTTGTTGACCCTGCCGAATGCGTTTTCTTTAAGGAAGACGGTGAATTTGACTCTGAAAAAACAAATGAAGCTTTGGCTGAAAAATTGCAGAAATTGGAAAATGCAGTTATACCGGGCTTTTACGGAAGTCTTCCAAACGGAACGATTAAGACCTTCTCAAGAGGCGGTTCCGATATTACCGGTTCCATCGTAGCAAGAGCCATCCATGCAGATGTATATGAAAACTGGACGGATACTTCAGGTGTACTTGTAGCAGACCCAAGACTTATTAAGAATCCGGTAGTAATTGAGACAATTACATACAGAGAATTAAGAGAGCTTTCCTACATGGGATTCTCCGTATTCCATGAAGATGCTATCTTCCCGGTACGTAGAGAGGGTATTCCGATTAATATCCGTAATACCAATAAGCCGGAAGATAAGGGTACATGGATTGTAGAAAGCACATGCCAGAAATCCAAATACGTTATTACCGGTATTGCTGGTAAAAAAGGTTTCTGTTCGGTTAACGTAGATAAGGATATGATGAACTCCGAAATCGGATTTGGACGTAAGGTATTACAGGCATTCGAAGACAACGGAATCTCTTTTGAGCATGTTCCTTCCGGTATTGATACTTTGACTGTATTTGTTCATCAGGATGAATTTATGGATAAGGAACAGCAGGTAGTATCCGGTATCCATCGTCTTGCAAAACCGGATACCATCGATATTGAAGCAGACCTTGCTCTGATTGCTGTTGTAGGACGTGGTATGAAGTCTACAAGAGGTACGGCGGCAAGAATCTTCTCCGCACTTGCCCATGCAGATGTTAATGTTAAGATGATTGACCAGGGTTCTTCTGAGTTAAACATCATTATCGGTGTGCGTAATGAAGACTTTGAAACTGCTATTAAAGCAATCTATGATATTTTTGTTTTGACAGCAATTTAAGATACTTATATAGGAAATAAACAGCCCGCGTAGTAACGTGGGCTACATTTATAGGGGGAATACAAATGGGAAATCAATATATGAGAAGACAACCGACTATATTTTGGGTATTGGCACCGATATTTAGTTTATTACTGCTTTGTATTGCAGAGGAATGCAGCCTGAGCTATGGATGTGGGGACCAGAAGACATTTGAAATGATAGCAGCGGCAGAAGGGATTCTGGTTGGATTATTTGCTATATGCGTGGTAGGCTCTGCGATTGTATTTATTGTGGATGTGTGGAAAAATGAAGAAATTTTCGGTGGCGGAAAGATTGGCTGGACATTACTGTTGCTCTTTTTAAACATACTTGTTTTCCCTATCTATTATTATCGTTACCTCCGTGACAGATATTCTATAACAGAGGAAAAGATGAAAAAGGAAGTGCTCATCCTGACCCTCAGCGCGTTTGGAGTGGGAGTATTATACTTTGTATGGTTTGCTACTTCCATGCTGTTGCTTATATATGAATACGATTTCATGTGGGTGGTGTATTATGTAGGACATACATTTATGTTTCTGTTATTTGCATTTGTAATATTGGTATATATTTTCTTAGTGTGCAGCAATGAAAATATGAGTGTGATAAAGAAGATACTTTGGATACCGGGAGTGATTTTCCTGGGAGTGATATTCTGGCCACTGTATCTGTGGTTACATATGTATAGAAGAAAAAAAGAATAGCCGTAAAAAAGGGAAACAAGAAATATATCTCTTGCTTCCCTTTTTCTATAGCTAAATTAATATCCGAGGTCTTCGTTAATCAAAAATACCTTAATTCTTCCTGCGTGCCCGCTTCTTCTGGTAACTACAATCTGATTGCAGAAGCATTCAGGAGAAAGACAATCGTGGCAGCTACCTGTAAGTCCGCATGGAATGTTGCGGTTTAAACGGATGGCATTGGCAGGAGAAGCCACATTGCGTACGCGCTCTACCGCCGCCTCTACGGAAGCAGTAAATTTGTTGCGGCCTACTAAAATCATTACATGAGAAGGACCGTGGGTTAAGCATGCAACACGGTTGGCATTGCCGTCGATATTAACCAGAATACCATCGTTGGTAATGGCATTGGTACTCATAAAATAATAATCTGCCATAACTGTTTTGGCAAAGATTTCACGGCTTTCCTGTGGAGTCTTGGCAGTCATACGGTCAATAAGAGTCAAATCAGATGCTTTTAAGGCGTCCATCATACCGGTCTCGTTCATGGTCATGGAACCACCCCAGCTTACTACGCTGCCCTTCGGCATCATGTTCATAATGGCTTCTACGCAGGATTTGGAATCTTCGAAGTAATAGCCTTCCATATTACGTTTTTCCAAATTCTTAATTACGTTGCCCGCAAGCTTTTCAAATGCTTTTGATTTCATAGGTAACCTCCGTTTATTTCAAAAAATATTAACAATATTATAACTTATTTTTCCAATATGTGATATAATAAATCGTTCTTATTAATATAAAACAAGGGGGATAAAAGCATGCTTATAGTGTGGGGAACAAGACCAAAAGAAAAGGAATTAGGAATTACACAGCAGACATATCAGTGTACACATTGCAATAATGTGTTAAATTACAAGATTTTCCGCAGAAGAAACTGGTTTACGTTATTCTGGATTCCGGTAATTCCATTGGGAACCAAATATTTCATTTCATGTCCAATCTGCAATTACGGTTCCAAGATTAAAAAAGCAGAAGCATTGGAAATGACGCAGGAAATTGTATAAGTTAAGGACACCACATCAAAAGGGATGTGGTGTTTTCTTACTTCATAGGAAATTTCTATAAAGTAAGACGCTAAGCGATAAGACCGGTGTAAAGGGAGAAAATATGGCTGACGGAATAACTAGTCTGATAGATTATGAAACGACCAAATTAATAATAGAAGGTATTGCCATCTGTGTTCTGTATCTGCTAACCATGATTATTCTTATTCTGTGTAAGAAGGAGTGGTGGATACAGGA
>JAZSEL010000174.1:0-3401 GCA_045531685.1 Lachnospiraceae bacterium
GGCCTCCGACTTGAGGAAGGATTTACTTCCTTTGATGTGGTAGCAAAGCTACGCGGAATTTTAAAACAGAAAAAGATCGGACACACAGGAACTCTTGACCCTGATGCGGTGGGAGTTCTTCCTGTGTGTTTGGGTAATGCCACCAAATTATGCGATATGCTTACGGATAAAAAGAAGGAGTATATCGCTACATTTGTTTTGGGTAAGACTACGGATACCCAGGATATCTGGGGAGAAGTGTTAACACAGACACAGGTGACCTGTACGGAAGAAGAAGTAAGGGAGACGGTGGCTTCCTTTGTGGGAACGTATGAGCAGCTTCCGCCCATGTATTCGGCTATTAAGGTGGACGGAAAACGTTTATATGAATTGGCCCGTCAGGGTAAAGAAGTAGAACGTAAGACAAGACCCGTCACCATGTATGAAATTGAAATTTTAAATATGGACCTTCCCCATGTGTCTGTCCGGGTACTTTGTTCTAAAGGCACGTATATCCGTACTCTTTGTCATGACATCGGACAGAAATTGGGATGTGGTGCAACTATGACTTCTTTGGAACGCACTATGTCCGGGCAATTTGCGAAGGAATCGGCATGTACACTGGATGAAATTGTGGCAATCCGTGATAGGGGAGAACTGGATTCTATCCTGATTCCGGTGGATTCTGTATTTTCTGACTTGCCGGCTATGATTATGACAGATGAATTAGAGAAGAAAATATTAAATGGTAATTTTATTTCATGGAAGCTTTGTAAGGGGACAATAGTACAGAGGGAAACTACAACACCTTGCATGACAGCAGAGGAAGTAATTACTTCATGTTGCGATGGACAGTTATTCAGAATTTACAGAGAAAACGATAACGCGTGTAATTTTATGGCAGTTTATCGCTATGATAAGAGCAAAAAAGGTATCGTTCCTGAGAAAATGTTTTTAGGATAGGTGGATAAAAATTGCGTATAGTCAGAGAGTTGGAATCATTTTCATTTGCAAAAAATCATATAGAAAGCGGTGTTGAGGTAAAAAGTGCAATTGCTATCGGAAAGTTTGATGGAATCCATGTGGGACATCAGGCTCTTTTGCAGTGCATTATTAATATGAAGAAAAAGGGTATGCAGGCAGTGGTGTTTACCTTTTCTCCTTCACCGGAAGAATTTTTCAGGGGACAAATTTTACCTGCAATTGATACGGTTGAAGAAAAGTATAGTAATTTTGAAAGGATGGGTGTGGATGTCTTGGTAGAATATCCGCTTACCAAAGAATCGGCAGCGATTTCTCCACAAGATTTTATGCAGAAGATACTATTTGAGAAGCTTCATGCAGGCTATGTGGTATCGGGTACCGATTTGTCCTTTGGTGACAAAGGTCTTGGTAATTCTAAGATGCTCTCTGAATTTGCCTTAGCAAATGACTTTCAATATGAAATGATTGATAAGGTTTGCATCGATAATAAGGAGGTTTCTTCTACTGCAGTGCGTGAGGCGATTGCAGAAGGAAGAATGGAAGAGGCAGCTAAGATGCTTGGAAGAGAATATCAGATAAGCGGTGAAGTGGTTCATGGACGGGCATTGGGACGAACTATGAAAATGCCTACCATTAATGTAATACCTTCCAAGAAAAAGCTTCTTCCGTTGAGTGGTGTTTATGCCACTATAACAGTTTTGGATGACAGGGAGATATCGGGAATTACCAATATTGGCTACAAGCCTACGGTTTCTAATGAAATGAAGGTAGGAGTAGAGACACATCTTTTTGATTTTGACGAGGATGTATACGGAAGGCATGTGACGGTTAAAATTCTACATTTCATCCGTCCGGAAATGCAGTTTTCCGGGATTGATAGTCTTGTAAAACAAATGGAAGACGATTGTAAGAATGCGGCAGCTTATTTTAAAACAAAATAGGCTGCCTGTTTTGTTTTCTAAAAGGTAGTGGCATTCATAATAATTATGTCGTCCAATTTGGCTATTTCAATTTACATAAGGTAAGAGATAAAAGAGAAATACGGCATATTTAGTACTTATATACCAAGCATTACCAATATCATGTTGTTGACATAAAACGCAAAATTGACTATACTTCTATTTGTAACAATTTTGTAACAAATCATAAAGCAAAGGTACTATTGATGAAAAAGATGATGATTTTGGGGATGGCTACTGTGGTTGCATCCTCCTCACTATATGTAATGCCGGTACATGCAGAGGCTACGGTTGCCAGTGCAATCGCCAGCGTGGGTGTGGGCGAAATTTTGGAAATGGATAAAACGGAAGAAGAGTTTATAGAAGCAGTGGGTCCGGTGGAATTGTTCGGTTACAATAACATCGGTATTGCAGATGTAGATAATCATTTGAATGTACGTGAGACTCCGGATGAATCCGGAAAACTGGTAGGTAAGATGTCTAACAATGCAGCCTGTGAAATTCTGGGAACAGAAGGTGAGTGGGTACATATCAAGTCCGGTAAAGTGGAAGGGTATTGTCATGAAGATTATCTTCTGACAGGAATTTTTGCCAGAAAGCGTGCGGAAGAAATCGTGACCCTGGTTGCGGAAGCAACTTCAGGCGGATTACGTGTCAGAACAGAGCCGAATACCGAGTCTGAGATTTTGACCACTATGGCAGAAGGAGAATATCTGGAAGTTATTGAAGAGTTAGATGGTTGGATTAAAGTGGCATTGGATGCAGAAGAGGGTTACATTTCCGCAGACTACGCAGAAGTAAAGCAGAATCTGGACACCGCCATTACCATGACGGAGCTCTTGTATGGTGAAGGTGTATCCGATGTGCGTGTGGAATTATGCCAGTATGCAAAACAGTTTATCGGTAATCCGTATGTTTGGGGCGGCACAAGCCTTACAAAGGGAGCGGATTGTTCCGGATTTACCTTAAGTGTATTTAAGAAATACGGTATTACCTTACCACATTATTCGGTTTCACAGTCCCAGATGGGTACCAAGGTGTCCCTGAGTGAAGCCAAGGCCGGTGATTTGGTATTCTATTCTAACGGAAGCCGTGTAAATCATGTGGCAATTTATATCGGAAACGGACAGGTGGTTCATGCTTCCAGTCCGAGAACCGGTATTAAGATTTCTAACGTAGGATACAGAACAATCCACAGTATTAGAAATATTATTGGAGATTAAAAATATTTGTTTACAACGGACTCATGCTGTGTTATTATACAACAGTATGAGTCTTTGCTTATACTCAGGTTTTGGACACTCCGACCTTACCTTAGTATAAAGCGAAATAAAGAATAAAGGAGAATGTGACAATGATCGCAAAAGACAAGAAAACAGCAATTATCAAAGAGTATGCATTAAAAGAAGGAGATACAGGTTCACCAGAAGTACAGATCGCTGTATTAACTGCAAAGTCGGAGGCCAAGCGTCTTAGGAA
>JAZSEL010000023.1:0-6840 GCA_045531685.1 Lachnospiraceae bacterium
GATGCCTTCGCACCGAAGATAAAGGTACGCGGGAAGAACTCCATGCCCGGGTTTTCCTTCATCTTCTCATACAAATGCATTACATGCAAAATGTTCAACAACTGACGCTTATACTCGTGGAGACGCTTTACCTGTACATCGAAGATGGAATTCGGGTCCACATCGATGCCGTTGTCCTCCTTAATATACTTGGCAAGACGAAGCTTATTCTCGTACTTAATCTTCATAAACTCTTCCTGCGCCTTCTTGTCGTCAGCGTACGGTGCAATACCCTTAATCACCGGCAAATCGGTAATCCAGCCGTCGCCCACCTTCTCGGTTACCCAGCTTGCTAAAAGCGGGTTGCCGTGAAGCAGGAATCTTCTCTGGGTAATACCGTTGGTCTTATTGGAAAACTTCTCCGGCCACAGCTCGTAGAAGTCCTTTAACTGCTCTTTCTTTAAAATCTCGGTGTGCAGTGCCGCAACACCGTTTACGGAGAAGCCGCCCACGATGGCAAGGTTTGCCATACGCACCTGTCCGTCGTAGAGAATTGCCATCTGCTTAATCTTCTCTGCGTTGCCCGGATACTTCTCCTTTAACATAGTTTCAAACTGACGGTTGATTTCTTCCACAATCTGGTATACACGCGGAAGCAGTGCCTTAAACAGGGAAATCGGCCACTTCTCCAGTGCCTCTGCCATAATGGTATGGTTAGTGTAAGCACAGGTCTTACGAACCACGTCCCAAGCCTCATCCCACTCAAGGAAATAGTCATCCAAAAGAATACGCATCAGCTCCGCTACCGTTACGGTCGGATGGGTATCGTTTAACTGGAAGCATACCTTCTCGTGAAGCTTGCGGATATCGTCGTGGGTCTTCATATACTTTGCCACCGCACTCTGTACGCTTGCGGATACGAAGAAATACTGCTGCTTTAAACGCAGCTCCTTACCTGCCATATGATTATCATTCGGATACAATACCTCACAAATGGTTCTGGCAAGGTTCTCCTGCTCTACCGCCTTCTGATAATCACCCTTATCAAAGGACTCTAAGTTGAAATCGTTAATTGCCTCCGCATCCCAGATACGAAGGGTATTTACAATATTATTGCCATAGCCTACTACCGGCAAATCGTACGGTACCGCAAGAACAGAATTGCAACCCTCCTGTACAAACTTATCACGACCGGTTGCTTCGTCGCGCACCAGCTTTACATAACCGCCGAACTTTACCTCTACCGCATACTCCGCACGCTTAATCTCAAACGGATTGCCGTGCTTTAACCAGTTATCCGGCGCCTCCACCTGAAAACCGTTCTCTATCTTCTGCTTGAACATACCGTACTTATAACGGATACCGCAGCCGTAGGCCGGGTAACCGAGGCTGGAAAGAGAATCCAGGAAACATGCTGCCAAACGGCCGAGACCGCCGTTACCGAGCGCTGCGTCCGGCTCCGTATCTTCAATGGCATCCGGGTCGATGCCAAGCTCTGTCAGAGCTTCTCTGATTTCATCATATGCCTTTAAATTAATCATGCAGTTGCCCAGTGCACGCCCCATCAAAAACTCCATGGAAAGATAGTACACGGTCTTAGCGTCCTTCTCCTCGTACTGTTTGTGGGTCTCCATCCACATATCCACAATGTAGTCCTTTACCGCAAAGGCTACTGCCTGGAACAGCTGTACCTGGGTTGCATCCTCAATACTTCTGCGGAACAATGTCTTTAAATTGTCTTTGACTTCCTGTTTGAACTCTTCCTTACAAAACTTCATCGTTCTGTCCTCCATTCGATTTCGTCAATTCTCTGCTATCGTTCTCCACCAATACAATCATATAATACTTTGTTAAAAATAGGACAATCGTCCTATGGTATTTTATATAGTATACCACAAATTCAAAAAATTACAACAGTTGATAAAGCAACTTTCAAACGTTCGCACGTTAGTGCTTTGACGCAATATAAAACGAGGCCGTCGCAACAGCCTCGTTTTATTTCACAATTATTCTGATTTATTATTCTCATCCTTCGGTTTGTCCACGGCCACGAACATGCCGATTAAAATCATAATTTTTCTTTTTTCCGATCAAAACACTCATCACGATGATGCATACTACCATTCCCACAATACATCCCCAAGATATTACCGGATTTACCCGAAGTGTTATTGCCGAAACATAGAATCTTACAAACATGGTAACAACCAAATAAACAAAGACAATCAACGGATAGATATATTTCGTATTTCGCTCAAATATCGTCGCGATGCAAAGTGCTACCATCAGAAGCATCGCAAAAAGCAGTTCACCGGATATGCCATATTCAAATTTCTCAGTAAATACTACCGAAAGAATGTACATCACCAAAAGTACCACACTCAAAACTGCAAATAACGATATCCAAATTTTTCGTATAACAGACATTTTATCATTCTCCCTTATTAAGAATTACAATCCTTTGTGATTCTTGAAAGTCACAGAACAAGAAACCTTATCGGTCATCGTATACCATCTAAAGCCACCGCTCACCCTAAAATAGTCTACAAATACACTTGCCGTCATATCATCGGATGTACCATTTATTTTTTTCACAATAATTGCCGGTTTTACAGTCCAACTCCAATTATTGTAACCCGGACTATTGTATGCTGTACACTTCCAGGTTCTCACATACCTTTCACCACACGCAGGGACAACAGAAGTCAACTTGTTAGGATTATATGTATATTCTGTTTGAGCACCAACTTCAACCTCTCCACTACTATTAACGCCAAGAGAGATACCGCCTGTAACCGATTCCACTCCGCCTTCTGGATTCGTGTGGTCAATTATATAGTTTTTACTATCTTCATCCACCGCCAAACTGGTATTAAACTTATAGACATACTTGTCATTTAGCCCGCTAGCCGTACATGTTGCAAATATGGCATCATACGTAGCCGTCCCCATTGTTTTAATTTTGATCGCGTAAATATAAAAACTTAAAGAACCCAATTTGGAGTATCCATTTTTAGCAGTCGATTCATCATACTCATAATCTGTTCCCGTACCATTTACATTTCCATATTTGTAAAAATAAACAAACTTCTGATTATCTACAAAAGAATTTCCCAAATCTGTAGCCGTTTGTAGCCTCGCTTTATCCTTAGAATCGAGCTGATTCAAACAGTCCACACCATTTATTTTTTTCTTATCTTTCATAACCATCGTTGCATCTATAGGTTCATTTTCTACAATTTCACCTAAATATGCCGCCGCCGTTGCCTTGTCATAATCTTCATATCCATCTTCCACCATTAATGCATACTCAATAGTTCCTACACTATACTCCATTCCATCACTTGTAATAAAATATCCTGCCGTAAGACCGTTTCCAGTACTTTCCGGTTGAATTACTGGTCGAAAATCAGATATAAGCATATCTACATTTCTTGTGGAAACAATAATATCTGTGCCATTATCAAGAACTTCGAACATATCTGCTAATCTTTGTTTCTGATATACATTCTCATCCATTACAACTACATCCGTTGCCTCAATAACATCTCGAGAAATCATAGAAAGATTCTTATTATGAAGCATCAATACACCATTACGAAAATCTAATCTTTCTTTTCCATTCTCTGCTGCGGAAACATTTTGTACACTACCACCCATAAGCATGGTAATAACAACTAACATTGATATTATTTTTTTCATTATTTTTTCTCCCTTACATAATTAATACATTTTTCTACCGTTAAAAATTCTTGCGAATCTATAGATGCAAAAAAAGAGATAAAATCCTCTGGCATCATATTAGAATTCACATCCTTCATTATTGCTACAATACCAGTGACAATCGCTGTTGAGAACGATGTTCCTGTGGCTCCGAAATACTCTTTCTCTCCCGTAGCTATCGTTACAATATTTTCACCTGGTGCATATAATACATTAATTTCTCCTTGATTTATCGGAGATATTATATCACCATCCTTTCCTCTAGCGCCAACGCATATAACTTCATCATACATAGCTGGATATAACACCGTTCCATCCATATAATTCCCAGCAGATGCAACTATAGTTATCCCTAAGTTATAGGCTTCTTTTATTACTTCATGCAGTTCTTCGCTATCTTCGACCAATCCCAAACTAATCGAAATAATATCCACCTGTTCATCGATTGCGATTTTAATTCCATCAATAATATTCTGTGGTTCTGCATATTCATCATCAGTTATATCAATAGACATAATTGTCGCATCTGGCACAATACCTAATACACCTTTATCATGCGAAGGATATGCTGATATAATACCTGCAATCGCAGTTCCATGTGATTTATCGTCATTAACAGACATAACATCCCCCACCCGTCTACATTCGATATCTGTTTTTGATAAGTCTACATGACTGGTTTCAACTCCGGTATCAAGAATCGCAATCTTAATTCCTTCTCCCGTATATCGAAGGCTTTCACTACTTATTCCAATTGAATCTAACCACCACTGCAATCTATGTTCAGGAGCATGTTTTGTATTTATGATACCAACTCCTGCACTCAAAACAGTAATTGTCAATATAATTAAGGCAACCGTGACAACACTTTTTTTTGAGACTTTAAAATCAATTTTTGACATTCCTATTCACCTCCCCTCATCCAAAATGACAATAAAATTCAATCTACTATTTGTGTAAATGCGTATATATCGCTGTAACTGGCATATCTACTCTTCCTTTCCACCATTACCGGTGATTAATCTAATTAACCAATCCCAATTAAGTCCGTACGGCATCCTCGCAGTCCTCCTCCCCCTTATTTGTACATGTCACATCCAAAACGATTGTAACATCAGAACTCCCTTCACTACAACAGTCGTCCCATGAACGACACTTTTTTCCCACAAACGACAAAAAGAGGCAGGCCAAACCTGCCTCCGTAATCATATTTTGGGGAATCAAAGCTTTTATTCTGCCGAGAAACACACCTCTGCCGTAAAGCATTTCCCCTCACATCGATACGTCACTGCTCCACCGTATTTTTTCACCGTCCTTGCCACATTTTCACTTCCGATTCCGTGTTTTTTCTTGTCCGCTTTCGTAGTAAGTAAGCGGTTATTCTCTATTTTTACCTTACCGGCTACAGAGTTTTCCACCACGAGACATAAAGCCTCCTCATAGCTTCCAACTTGTAGCTTTACATAGCGTTCCTCTACTTCTCCGACTTGCTCGCACGCCTCTATGGCATTCTTCAGTAAATTAGATAAAATAATACAAAGGTCATATTCTTCTACCCTCGTCCGACTCGGCAAAACACCTTCTACTGTAAACCGGATTTTCTTTTCTTTTGCTTCCTGCTCGATTCGACCAAGAATCGCATCTGCCCCATGATTTCCGGTATATACCTTTCGTTCATACCGGACTGTTTCATTTATCATGCTGTCCACATAGCTTTTCAAATCAACACTTTCTGCGCCTTCACAATACGCCTGCAACACCTGCGTATGTGCCGCCATATCATGCCGGAAACGGCGTAGTTCTTCGTCCTTCGCCACAATATCGGTGTAATACTCCTTCTGAAGCTGCATATAGTCCTCCAGCGCCCGATTCTGTTCTTGTAACCTGATTTCGCGGTGCACTACAATTCCTTGCCAAACAGCCAAAACAGCAAATACAATGCACGCAACCGAAACCGCCACTCCCGCAAATGTTGCATCCATTCCCAATTCCGAATGTTTCGACATGTTTTGTATTGGCCCGAGCATAAAAAGTTCACATACCGCCACCGTATAAAACAAAACATACTGCTTGACATCCAAATGCATCTGTGACAGCTCTATTTTTTTGATTTTACACCAAGCACTCCATACTCCCATAAGAAGCATCGGCGCACATTGGCATACAACACCTAAATAATCGTTCTCTAACACAACAGCTTCCGTTACACCCAACATACTTGCCACAAAAAAAGAGACACTCACAGACACCACCGATGCCATAATTACCGCAAAAGGATACAGGCCCAGCAATGTTCTTTTACGTCCGGACAACATAAAAAGAGGCACTGCCAGCATGGTAAAAAAGCTCATCCCCTTGGCATCCCGCAATCCAAGGTTCTCTAGGAGCAGCAAATGTCCACACACCACCATCGCTATTGTCAGCACAATCTTCCACTTCTTTTTTACAAGTGAAGCACCGAAAATAGTCGTATATACCATTGTCATATTGATAAACTCCGTTGCCAGATGCAACAGCAAAATCAGTCTGTTTTCCGTCATATCCGTTTTCTCACCTTATCACTGATATAAGACGCATACGTAGCTTTGACCTGCTCCTTATATTTTCGTCCTATCGGTATTTCTTCTTCCGAACTTCGTACCTTAATTACCTCTCCCACACTCACCACGTTTGCCAAATTCACCAGGAACGACTTATGTACACGGAGCACCGAGTAGTCCTCCATACTCTGCTCCACTTCCCCGATTTTTTTACTGATAACAAAGCATTCCGGCTCAGTTCCCTCTAAGGCATAGCTATATATTTCCGTATAGCTGCCCGAAGCCTTAAAATACGCAATATCGTTTAATCGAAGGTTTTGTTCTTCCCCGCTATAACCTGTGAATACCAGCTCCACATTTTCCCGCTTTTCTTCTCTTACAATCGTAAGCATTTTTTCTACCCGCTCATAAGCCGGCGGCTTCGGAATAAAGCCGATGGTCTTTTGTCCGAAAGCATCAAACACCTTATCCTTGTGACTCGTAACAAACACGATTCGTTCTATCGCTCTTTGCCGCAGAAGCTGTTCCTTCAGCGAAATCCCGTCCAATCCTTCCATTTCCACGTCCAAAAACAGCAAATCAATCGGAAGGCTGTCCC
>JAZSEL010000070.1:0-9626 GCA_045531685.1 Lachnospiraceae bacterium
ACCAATACAGCTATAATAATACCAAGCATGTACAGGAGCACCTCCTTATTTTATTTTCATTGTACCTATATTGCCTTAAGCTAAATGCATGTAGCTTAATAACATTTCACTAAGCAATCTACAACACTTCAATTCTATACACAAAAACATGTTATGTCAAGCAAAAGAAATAGCAAGTGTTACAAAAATTGGAAAAATGAGAAATAAAATTTATTACATTTTCCGAATTAATACTGCTCTGTAAATTCCCCTAACACTTTACTGATAGATGTGGCAGAAAACCCTTTGTATAACAGATGGCGGTACATCTTCTGTCTGGTCTTAGTGTCACTTTCCTCTGCATGATACTTTTTCTTTAACAGAACGGCCCGAATCAGTTCCTCCTCCGTACTGATATCCCCCTTATCAGAGGCTTCTTCAAAGGCTTTGGTAATACACTCCTTGGCTACACCTTTCGCAAGAAGCTTTGCACTAATCTGCTGTCTGCTGCACTTGTTACCATAACAACCGATATAAGAAAGACAATAACGGTAATCATCAATGTAATGATACCCCTTTACATACTCTAAGGCTGTATCTATAACCGGTTCCGGATATTCTCCCTGACGCAGTTTACGTCTCAGTTCTTCTTCTGTATAGTCCTTCTTCTGTAAGAGCATAAGACACCGCTTTTTGGCTCTCTTGGTAAGTACGGTATGAATAATCTCTTCATATACTTCAGAAGGCATCTCCTGTCCCACTTGTATATGGTATAAACGAAGTTCGCCTTTGTATAATACAAAGGCGAATTCTTCATCCAGATATATTCTGCATTTTGCTTTGGATATCTCTGAAATATTTGTAACAATCATAATTACTCTGCACTCTTCTTAGCTTTCTTAGGTTCATCTGCTTCCGCAACCGCATCTGCAAAACCATAATGTTCTCTTACCTTCTGTTCAATCTCAGCACATACCTCTGCATGCTCTGCCAAATATAACTTGGCATTTTCACGGCCCTGACCAATCTTATTGCCGTTATACGCATACCATGCGCCACTCTTATTAACAAGATTTAAATCAGCAGCAAGGTCTAAAACATCTCCAATCTTAGAAATACCCTTACCAAACATAATATCAAATTCTGCTTCCTTAAATGGAGGGGCAATCTTATTCTTAACAACTTTTACTCTTGTTCTGTTACCGATTACTTCTCCTGCCTGTTTTAAGGATTCAATTCTTCTGACATCCAAACGTACGGAAGAATAGAACTTAAGAGCACGTCCACCGGTGGTGGTCTCCGGATTACCAAACATAATACCAACCTTTTCACGAAGCTGGTTAATAAAGATAACCGTACAATTTGACTTACTGATAACCGCAGTCAATTTACGGAGTGCCTGTGACATCAAACGCGCCTGCAAACCAACATGGGAATCTCCCATATCACCATCAATCTCCGCCTTCGGTACCAATGCTGCTACAGAGTCAACTACTACAATATCAATAGCACCGGAGCGCACCATAGTCTCTGTAATCTCCAAAGCCTGCTCTCCGTTATCCGGCTGAGAAATATACAAATTATCAATATCTACACCAATATTCTTTGCATAAACAGGATCAAGGGCATGCTCTGCATCAATAAAGCCGGCAATACCGCCTCTTTTCTGTACTTCTGCAATCATATGTAATGTAACGGTAGTCTTACCACTGGACTCCGGACCATAAATCTCAATAATACGTCCCTTAGGAATACCACCTAATCCCAATGCAATATCAAGGCTTAAAGAACCGGTTGGTATCGTCTCTACATTCATCTGACTGCCCGGATCTCCAAGCTTCATAACGGCTCCTTTGCCATACTGTCTCTCAATCTGTGCCAATGCGGCATCCAATGCTTTCAGCTTATCTTCTCTTTCCATGATAATCTCCTTTTTAGAACAGATGTTCTGTGATTAGAATAAAACATATGTTCGTTTTTGTCAACCATTATTTTTTCTACCTTATTTTTTTGCTATCGGACCTGTAATCGGTCCGTTCCCGGCCTCGGATATCTTCATTATACACTTTTCATGTCCAATAAATGTCTCTTTGTGTCTATGATTTTATACAGATTTACAAAAATGATTGTAGCATACTTTGAAATATATCAAAAGACAGGTATTCTATTTTTGTCTATTATTACCAGAACCAATAAGTGCTGCCAAATTATACGAACTTGGCAGCACTTATTTTTCATCTATATGGTTTGTAAAAATTTCTCATATTCTTTGAAAGTAGCAGTAATCCAACCAGTCGGGTAATTATATCCTATTTCCAATCCCACCGGCGAATAATAGAGTATCAACGATTCCTCATCTGCCAGCAATTCCATTATTTCTTCATCAGAGTACCGAGATACCCCTGTACTTACTCCATTCTGATAATCACTCTGCTCCCGAAAGGCTTCTGCCAATTCTTCCGATACCTCTATAATATCGGTATTGTATAAAAGGGAACCGGTTACCAAATCAAAATTCATACAGTACAAATTGTAATACTGTTCGTCTTCATAAATAAATCTCTCATCCACAACAACGGACAGTTTTTCTTCGTCCATATATGTAATATATGAAGTTACATTCAACCAAAGGTTGGTTGCCGATATGGAGTCAAAATAAGTAGCATAATACATTGCCCCATCTTCCAGATATCCGTTAATCTCATCAATTGCAGGAATATCACCGCTTACCCGGGCGTATTGGATAGAAATTTCTACAATATCTTCATAATCCGTGGTCGTATACTCTTCCCATTCTATGGAATAGGATAAATCCTCCCTGACCGCATTCGCCAATTTCAGATAATATTCATCCTCAGGTCTTGGTATGTATTTTCCATCCTCATAGTAGAAATCATCCGGCTGTATCTCATCCGGTAGTATTTCATCCGGGAAAGGCACCGGAACATCCTCCGGCCATTCTACAATTCCATTATTGTCCGGAACATCTGCCTCTGCCTCGGTTCTTGAATTCCATTCTTCTTTTACTTCATCCCAGAATTCACTTACCACTCTTGTACTCTCATCCCAAGCTGTGGTTGCTTCCCCCATGGCCGCCTCTACTAACTTAGACACTGCAAAAATCACTCCTGCAATCAACAGCAATAATAAAATTCCTATCAATGCAATGGTGATCCCATTATTCTTTTTCTGTTTTCTGTCCGGCTCATAAAAAGGTGAAAACGGGGAACTCCCTGTACTATTTTCCGTCACCTGTATTTCTTCCCTTACCTCTTCCATAATCTATCTCCGCTTACACAATTATTTCAATTTATCCAAAAAGTTCTTCCTCTAACATCCGCAATGCAGCCTTCACGGCTGACTCCCGGACTTGTTGCCTATCTCCCTCAAACAGATGCTTCTTTACTGTAATGGCGTCGTTGTTTCCGCAAGCGATATAAACCAATCCCACCGGCTTTTCTTCCGTTCCGCCACCGGGTCCTGCAATCCCTGTGGTTGCCACTGCCATATCTGCCTCAGCCGCTTTTATGGCACCCAGAACCATTTCCCTTGCCGTCTGTTCGCTGACTGCACCAAACTCTCTAAGAGTCTCTTCCTTTACTCCGAGAAGATTTTGTTTTGCTTCATTAACATAAGTTACAAATCCGGCTTTGTAGACCTCGGAAACTCCTGCCACATCAATAATTCTTGAGGAAAGCATGCCTCCTGTACAGGATTCGGCAACTGCCATAGTCAGTTTTTTTTCACGCATAATAGCAACAATACGCTCTTCCAAACGCGCTTCTTCTCTGTTTACACCCGTATCCATCTATTTCTGTTCTCCCATTACATGCCAGTTCTTTTTCAAATAATCAATCAATGATACCACTGTAAGAACCAAAGCAATCCACATAACCGCCTGTGTTATCACATGTAAAACCGCAATATCCGCAATCATCAGGATAATCATTACCATCTGGAAAACCGTCTTAAATTTGCCCCAATAGCTTGCTGCAATTACCACACCATTATCGGATGCAATCAGACGGAATCCGCTGATAATAAACTCACGGCTGATAATAATGATTACCACCCATGAAGGAATCTTTCCCATTTCAACCAGACAAATCATGGCCGCACATACTAAAAGCTTATCCGCCAGCGGGTCCATAAATTTACCGAAATTAGTAACCAGATTATATTTTCTGGCAATTTTTCCATCTAATAAATCTGTCAGGCTGGCAATTACAAAGAGGGCCAGCGCAATCCACTTACTCATATCCCCTGCTGTATTTGTCAACATAAAAAACACAAAAGGAACAATCATAATCATACGTAACACTGTTAATTTATTTGGCAAATTCATACTTCTTCTCCTATCAAATCATATTCACGGGAATCGGTCACCTTAACTTTTACCACATCTCCCGTAACAAGTTCTCTATTTGCACTAACAAAAATCACGCCATCTACGTTTGGAGCGTCCTTATAGGTTCTTCCCACAAACACACCATCCTCCGGAAGCTTTCCTTCTATCAGAACATCCACTGTCTTTCCAATGGTTTCTGCCGCTTTTTCAAATGCGATTGTCTGCTGTAACTTCATAATTTTGTTACGACGCATATTTTTTACAAAAGAAGGAATCTGCTGTTTCATCTTTGCAGCGCCCGTTCCCTCCTCCGGTGAATAAGGAAAAACTCCCAGTCTGTCAAAGCGCATTTCTTTTACAAAATCCATTAACACGGCAAAATCCTTCCGGGTTTCTCCCGGAAATCCGGTAATTAAGGTAGTCCGTAAACAAATCTCCGGAATCTCCCTTCGCAAGGTTGTTACTATGGTACGCAATTCTTCACAATTGGTTCTTCTTCCCATGCGCTTCAATACATTGTCCGAAGCATGTTGGATTGGCATATCCAGATATTTACAAATTTTAGGTTCCTTCTTAATTACCTGAATCAACTCCGGTGTGATTTCTTCCGGATAGCAATATAAAACACGAATGAATTGTAAGCCTTCAATAGCAGCCAATTTTGTAAGAAGCTCCGGAAGACATTTTTTACCGTATAAATCCTTACCGTAAACCGTTGTTTCCTGTGCTACTAAAATCAGTTCTTTCACGCCGTCTTCCGCCAGCTTTTCTGCTTCTTTTAACAGCACCTCCATCGGTACGGAGCGGAAATTACCTCTTATTTTAGGAATAATACAATAAGTACAATGTTTATCGCAACCCTCTGCGATTTTTAAATAGGCATAATGACCGCCTGTTGTAACCATTCTTTTATGTCCATGCACAGGAACTGCCTGAATATCCGTAAAATAATTCTGCCCTTTTCCTTCCATGACTTCATCAATGGCATCCGCAATTTTGTCAAAAGAATTGGTTCCCAAAATAGCATCCACCTGCGGTATCTCACTCTGGATTTCTTCCCGGTATCTCTCGCCCAGACAACCGGTTACCAAAAGCACCTGAAGCTTACCTGTCTTTTTCAATTCTGCCATCTGCAAAATGGTATCAATGCTTTCCTGCTTGGCATCCAATATAAAGCAGCATGTGTTAACTACTACCACATCTGCGTCTCTTTCATCATCAATAATGGTATGACCCCTGTCTGCCAAAATCCCAATCATCATCTCGGAATCTACCAGGTTTTTGTCACATCCCAATGAAACAAAAAATATTTTCATAAAACTCCTTCATTATTACCGCTCATGCAGAGCGCCCTATATAGGTCCTGCTATAAAGTAAGGGGCTGCCTGTAATGCCAGCCCCCTTGAATCCTATTCTTCGTCTTCGTCAGATAAAATCTTAATCTGTGCTTCGTTTAACTCTTCTACTGCGATGGATAATGGCTTTTTACCATTGCCGTTTACCATTGGTTCGTCACCGGAAATAATCTGTCTGGCACGTTTTGCTGTTGCCATAACGATGGAATAACGGCTGTTAACAACCTTTGATTCTCCCGGTTCTACCTCGCTGTTTACTACTTTCATTAAATCTGAATACGATGGATGTAACATTATTTTTCTCCTTTCGATAAATCCTTCAATTCCTGTTGAATATTTTTAATAAACTCCTCATTACGTAACGCAGAAGCTTTCGCGCTCTGAATAATGGAATGGGTCTCCTTTACACAAGTGTCCAAATCATCATTCACAATAATATATTCATATGCGCCAATGCCCTTTGACTCTTCGATTGCTCTTGCCATCCGGTCATTAATCACTTCTTCTGTTTCCGTTCCTCTGCCTGTCAGTCGTTCTTTAAGTACTTCTGCACTCTTGGTAGTCACAAATAGAAGTAGGGTCTCCGGAAAACGCTCTTTAATCTTAAGTGCTCCCTGAATCTCAATCTCCAGAATCACATCCTTACCCTTTGAAAGTTGCTCTTCCACATAGGCCCTTGGTGTTCCGTAGTAATTCCCCACATACTGGGCATACTCAACCAATTCTTCCTTTGCAATATGCTCTTCAAATACTTCTTTGTCAACAAAGAAATATTCTCTTCCATGTTCTTCACCCGGACGCGGATTTCTCGTTGTCATGGAAATGGAGAGTGCATAATTATCATAATTTTCTATCAGTTTCTTAACAATGGTACCTTTTCCGGCTCCTGAAAAACCGGACAACACGATCAGTACACCTTTTTTGTTCATATAAGAATCACCTTTTCTCGCATTGTCTTTTGGCTTACACGCACTATTCGATATTCTGAATCTGCTCACGTACTTTTTCGATTGCAGTCTTTAACTCAATTCCCTTATTGGAAATCTCAAGGTCATTTGCCTTAGATAAAATGGTATTGGCTTCTCTGTTCATCTCCTGAGCAAGGAAATCCAGCTTACGTCCGATACCGCCGCCTTCTAAGAGAGTGTTCTTAGTGGTCTGGATGTGACTGCGTAAACGTACCAGTTCTTCATCCACACATACTTTATCGGCAAAAATCGTAACCTCTGTCACCAGTCTTGCCTCATCTACCTTGGCATCCTGAAGCATCTCCTGTACCTTATCGGTCAGACGCTTTTTGTATTCTTCAATAATCTGCGGTGACCGTACTTCAATAAAATCAACCGCTTCTAACATCTCATCCAGCTTACTGATTAAATCCTTACAAAGATTCTCGCCTTCTTTGATTCGGGATTCTACAAATCCTTCTGCGGCTCCACGGATAGCCTTTTCCAAAGACTTCCATACACCTTCTTCATCAATCTCCACATCATCCAGGGTTATAACCTCCGGAAATCTTGCAAGTGATGATACGCGGATATCATTTTCCAATGAAAAATCAGCCGCCATCTGCTGTAAATAATTCACATACTCTGCTGCAACTTCCTTATGGTATGTGATGTTTACACTGTTCTCCGATAAATCTTCGTAGGAAATAAACAAATCCACTTTTCCTCTCTGGATGTATTCCTTTAAAAGATTACGGATGGATGCTTCAAAGAAATTCAATTTCTTCGGCATCTTCATATTTACATCCAAATACCGGTGATTCACGGATTTCATTTCGACAGTAACCTTGCAGCTCTCGGTGCTGACTTCGGCCCTGCCAAAACCTGTCATACTTTTTATCATGTGTAACCTCCTACTGCCTTATCCCCAATCTTCTCCTACTAAGGCCCGTACTTCATTACATTATAATTCATCGTGAAAATCACGTCAAGGTTGCCTTTCTATATTTGCATGAGTGTGTTACAATTAAAGACAGCCTGTCGGGAGTTTGCATATCCTTTCTTGCAACATGCTCCCGCTCCCTTCCAACGTAATGGTACTAAGCTCGAAAAAACCTCGCTAAGTACCAACGTTTCCAGAGGGTTGCTGGGAAAGAATATGCAAACTCCCGACAGATAACATCTTTGTAACTATTCCTGTAAATATAGAAAGGTAACCTTGACATGGCTTTTGATGGAATTACAATTGCTGCAATTCGGAAGGAATTAGCAGATAAATTAATAAATGGAAGACTTAGTAAGATTGCCCAGCCGGAGGCAGATGAGTTATTGTTAACCATTAAGACACCGGAGGGACAATACAAACTGGTACTTTCGGCGAATCCTTCTCTCCCACTTGCTTATTTAACAGATGAGGGAAAGGTGAGTCCATTGACGGCACCGGGATTTTGTATGCTTCTGCGTAAGCACATCCAGAACGGTCGGATTTTATCGATTACCCAGCCGGATTTTGAAAGAATTCTGGTGTTTGAAATCGAGCATTTGAATGAACTGGGAGATTTGTGCCGTAAGCTTCTGATTGTGGAGTTAATGGGCAAGTACAGCAATATTATTTTTGCAAATCCGGAAGAAATGGCTTCTGATTGCGTAGAATCCGGAAATACTGTCGGTATAAAGGTTATCGACAGTATTAAGCGAATCTCTGCCGCTGTCAGCAGTGTCCGTGAAGTATTACCGGGCAAGGATTATTTTGTTCCTTCTGCTGAAGGTAAGACAAGCCCGCTTACTGCCACAAAGGAAGATTTCTATGACAGGGTATTAAGTAAACATGAAGCATGTCATAAGGCATTGTTATCTTCTTATAATGGTGTGTCGCCGATGATTGCACATGAAATATGTGCCCTTACTGAAAAAATGATAGTTCAAAAAGATAAGCTTGAAGGTTCTGCAAATATATATGATAACTTTGCCGGTGACTTTTCTTCTAAGATGGCAAGTGAACTGTCTGATTTAGAAAAAGAACTTCTTTACCAAGCCTTCTGCTCTATCTTTGATAAGGTTAAAGAAGAGATGTTTACACCTGTTATCTATTATGAAAACAATATTCCTAAGGAATACTCTTGTGTACCGGTGTCATCGTATGAGGCTAAAGCAATAACTGCTAAGGTAACTTCCGCTTCCGCAAATCGCGAAACATCCGATAGTAATGCCACTTGTGCAAACCGCGAAACATCCTATAGTAACGCCACTTGTGCAAATCGCGAAACATCCGATAGTAATGCCACTTGTGCAAACCGCGTAGTCTCTTACGACTCCGCCAGTGCTCTTATCCGCGATTATTACTCACAAAAAGAAAAGCACAGCCGCAGTCGTCAGAAGTCCGCAGACCTTCGTAAGATTGTTACTACTATCTTGGAACGTGATGTGAAAAAATACGATTTGCAGTGCCGCCAGATTAGAGACACTGACAAAATGGACACGTACCGTATCTACGGCGAACTCTTACAAACCTACGGTTACTCCATTGAAGCGGGTGCCAAGTCAGCCACAGTAGATAATTACTATACCAATGAACCCATTACCATTCCTCTGGATGAAACAAAAACTCCTCTTGAGAATGCCCGTCGTTATTTTGACAAATATGGCAAATGCAAACGTACTAAAGAAGCTCTTACTGAATTAATTGTGCAGGTTAAGGATGAAATTACACATCTGGAATCTATCTTGACAGCACTTGATATTGCAGAAAAAGAAGAAGACCTGAATCAGATTAAAGAAGAATTAATGGAATACGGCTACATCCGACGCAAAGGTGGTAAACGAAATCATTCGTCACAAAAACAACGCTTTGTCAGCAAACCTTTCCACTATAAAAGCAGCGACGGATTTGATATTTACGTTGGTAAAAACAACTACCAGAATGACGAACTCACTTTCAAATTTGCCACAGGCAACGACTGGTGGTTCCACGCCAAAGGCATGCCGGGCTCCCATGTC
>JAZSEL010000027.1:0-3148 GCA_045531685.1 Lachnospiraceae bacterium
CAAGGCAAGAAGTGTACGTCCGGGTATCTGCAAGACAGCAGGTCTTAAGCTTGTATATTCTCCGCTTAATGGTTCCGGTTTAGTTCCTGTTATGAAGGTATTACAGGATATCGGAATTGATGATATTACAATCGTTCCGGAGCAGCAGTATCCGGATGGTAATTTCCCAACATGTCCATATCCAAACCCTGAGATTTTTGAAGCTCTCCGTTTAGGACTTGAATTGGCCGAAAAGACAGGAGCTGACTTAATGTTAGCAACAGACCCTGATGCGGACCGTGTGGGTATTGCTATGAAGTGTCCGGATGGTACATATGAATTGGTATCCGGTAACGAAGTTGGAGTTTTATTATTGGATTACATTGCGGCAGCACGTATCGAGAATGGCACAATGCCTGAAAAAGCAGTAGCCGTTAAGTCCATCGTTTCCACACCACTTGCAGATGCGGTAGCAGCTAATTACGGTGTAGAATTAAGAAGCGTATTAACAGGCTTTAAGTGGATTGGTGACCAGATTGCCGGCTTAGAGGCAGCAGGTGAAGTAGACCGCTTTATCTTCGGCTTTGAAGAAAGCTACGGATACCACGCAGGCCCATATGTACGTGATAAGGATGCGATTATCGGTTCTATGTTAATCTGTGAAATGGCAGCATACTACAGAAGCATCGGTTCTTCTATCAAGCAGAGATTAGAAGAAATTTATGCAAAATATGGCCGTTACCTTAACAAGGTAGACAGCTTTGAATTCCCTGGTTTATCCGGTATGGATAAGATGGCAGGCATCATGGATGATTTACGCAAGAATCCACCTGCAGACATTGCCGGCTATGCGGTTGTAAAAGTAACAGACTACAAGAAGTCAGAGGAAACAGGACTTCCGGCAGCCAATGTATTAATCTTTAAGCTCGACGGTGGTGCAGAAGTTATTGTTCGTCCTTCCGGAACAGAACCAAAGATTAAGACATACTTTACAACATTAGGTAAAGATGTAGCAGAAGCTCAGGCGCAGAAGGATAAGCTGGCAGAAGCATTAAAACCAATTTTTTCATAAAAATGGAATAGTAAGCAAATGATGGCGGGTGGATAACCACCTGCCATTTTATTTTTTTAACATTGACAAAACTATCGCCATAGCGATATAATAAAGAAAACTATCGCTATAACGACAGTGCGGGTGGTGAAATGGAAAATAAGAAAGAGATATATCATGGTTCGGCTAATATAATAGAGCAGCCTGTTTGGGGAGCCGGTAATCCAAAGAATGATTACGGTCTTGGATTTTATTGTACTCCGGATGCTGAATTGGCAAAGGAATGGGCTACGACGGAAAAAGAGAATGGATTCTCCAATCAATATTTGCTGGATATGACGGACTTGTCTGTTTTAAATTTGAATAGTGGGCAATACCATATTTTGAATTGGATTGCGGTTCTTTTGGAGAATCGGATTTTCCGATTGCGGGAAGATGTTGCCGTTCGTGCAAAAGAATATATATTAGAGAATTTTTGGGTTGATTACAAAAAATATGATATTGTGAATGGATATCGTGCAGACGATTCTTATTTTTCCTATGCGAATTCCTTCTTAAACAATACACTTTCTTTGGACAAACTGGAAAAAGCGATGCTTTATGGAAATTTGGGAGAACAAATCGTATTACGTACAAAAAAGGCGTTTGCCCAATTGTCGTTTCAAAGAGCAGAGACTGTGGACAAAGAAATATACTATCCCAAGAAATTGGCGCGTGATACAGAAGCAAGAGAAGCCTTCCGCAAAGACAGACAAGTGGGAGAGATAGAGGAAGGGATCTATGTGATGGACATTGTGAGAGGCAGGTGGAAGGATGATGACGTTCGCTTACAGAGAAGAATATTTGGATGATGCCATGAAGAATCTGGGGGATATGGTTGATTATGCCGTGTATGATTGCGGCTATGAACCGGATGAATTTTTTGATTTGTTTATTTCTTCGGGGATTGCAAGTCAGTTTGAAACCGGAAACCCCAAATATGTGGCAGGCATGTCCGGTGTGGAGTTGGCACAGGCAGTATTGCGGAATACGAAGGGAACTGCAAAGTTTCCGGAGGCATCTTTTACGGAAGAATACGGAAGGGAATATTGGGCAGGATGGATTCTGGCATATTATCAATGGGCCCGTCACAGACGGTTTGAAGATATTGTTGCAGAGGGATTGCCGTTGTCTAAAATCTGTGATATGTATGTACTGCATGAAGCAGACCCGAGTAAATTTATGGAAAGCGCGGATATCATTATTGAACGGTATAAATCAAACCGGCCAACAAAGTTGCACATTATCCGCAAAGCCAGAAGATATACGCAACAGCAGTTAAGTGAGGCATCAGGGGTGACACTTCGCATGATACAGTTGTACGAACAACGACAGAATGATATTAACAAGGCAAGGGTAGATGTAGTAGTTAGTCTTGCGCGTGCTTTGGGATGTGAGATAGAAGATATATTGGAGTAGATATAAGAGGGGAAGCCGATTAATAACATTGCAATTAATTGACTTCCCTTATATTATTTCATATTTTCCTGTCTGTTTACAATCTGTGCTGCGGCGTGTCTGCTGTGGACATTCAGTTTCTGATAAATCTTCTTGGTATAATCGTTTACCGTGTGTTCCGATATTACCAGAACTTTGGCAATGGCTTTGTTGCTGTAACCGCAGCCGATTAAATCCAGTACTTCTTTTTCACGGTTGGTTAATAAGGCAAGGCCTGCATGAGTAACGGGTGATTTTACGCAATCCGTGATGACATTGTCGTCTGCCGGTGCATTAGCCGCCGTAACAGTCGGTTCGGCCGATTTTTCTTCCCTTCCCGGTATTTTTCTCTTGATGGCATAAATCAAAAACGGCTCCAGCTGCAGGTATATGAATGACAGTATCACCATGATGAAAAGATATGCCAGATGCAACATATTCGGAGCAAAGCGGAAGACTTCCACAAGCGTGCTCTGAATCAAAACCGTAACCAGTGAAATCCCAATGATGCATGCCGGGATATAGCGGGACGGATAGGTTTTCATTAGGACCACGCCGTATATAGGCAATAACTGGCATGGAATCATGCCAAGCCCGATAAGTGCGCATGCCGGCAATGCCAGTGCAGGAATATATTCTGCA
>JAZSEL010000152.1:0-4862 GCA_045531685.1 Lachnospiraceae bacterium
TGGAAAAAGAATATAGCTACCCAGGGCGAATATTATTATTCCCTGAACTATTTCATAGCCTGGTTCTGTTTCGGAATCAGTAATCCCGAAAGGTATTTGAAAAACATAGAAAAAAAGTGTTTAATTGAATCATTATGAAAAAAGGCTTAACTCTCAAGACCAGCACGATAATAGAGCCTATCAGCAAATTGGAATGCATCAAACCTTATTTGTTGACTGGTGGTACCGCTCTTTCATTGCAGTTAGACCATAGATTGAGTGAAGATTTGGATTTTATGAAATGGAGAACATCCCGTAATGAAAAGATGGAAGTAGATTGGCCTGTCATCAAAAGGGAATTGGAACAAATAGGGACTGTCCAACACATGGACATCCTTGATTTTGACCATGTGGAATTTATAGTTGACGATGTAAAATTATCATTCTATGCCAGTCCAAGAAAATCACCGGTATGGAAACCGCAAGATTATTTGAACAATATAAGATTGGCGGATATAAATGCTATTATGATAATGAAACTTGAAGTGATGTTAAGAAGAAACAAATTCAGGGATTATTATGACATATACAGTATTTTAAAGAATTCGCCCATTAATATACATGATGCAATTAAAGAAGCTGTAAAACATTCAAATTATGTATTGAAATCATCAAATTTAATGCGTATTCTGACAAATCCGGATAGATTCAAGACTGATTCCAATTTCAGACTCCTGCATCCCAAATATGATGTTTCAAATAAGGATATTGCTGAATTTATCAGAATCAAATTCAATGAAGCAAATAAAACCTGGTTATATGGCAAACCCGAACGCATGTTCATCAAGACAATGATTAACGGCGTTGAGCAGATGGGCAAATTATTGAAAGAAAAAGATATTCATGATTATGAAAATCAGGTTCAATCTCTGGAATCTTTAAGAATGAAGTATTTCGAAGAAGAATTAAAGGATATATCCAAGTTAAGCCATACCTCGTGCCGTAAATTGTAATGTCATGCATTAAACAAATAATCCGGGAATCGCCTACGATGGAGGCGATTCGGTCGAATTTGCGTTGGTGGTTTAGGAAATTTATATTTTTCATGTTTATATGCTTATTTATTTTTGAACCCACTTGTTAACAGGATTTCGACAATATCGGGTCTTTTTGCACGTCTAATGTTGTTTCTCCAAAAATTCATTAAAGTAATGTAAGCTTTTTTATACACCCCGTTCCTTGGTATTTTCTTTCCGTATTTAATGTAGTATTCTTCCGCTTGATGAGCGTATTCCATCAGCAAGTCTACTTTTTTATTGGAATCATATCCAATTCCTGTTAGCAATTCCATTTTCGGTCGTTGTGTCTCCGTATTCTTCAAATAAGTATTTTTCCACCAATTCCATGCCCATTGATTTAACCTTCTATTCTCTACTTTTGTCGGGAAATGCCCATTCTTGTCAAAGAATTCCTTCGCTTCTTCATAATTCTTCATCCACAATTCATCCGTCCGGTCTTTGGCCAACTGGTAAACGAAACCAATAGTTTTGAGCATTCCGGCTTTTTCCTGTTGCAGTACCGGATTTTTCAGATAATTTTCCCTCCACCATTTTACTGCCCAACTGTTCAAACTTTTACGTTCCTTCCATATCGGGAAATGTCCATTCTTGTCATAGAAGTCCTTCGCTTCCTTATAATTCTTCATCCATAATTCATCCGTCCGGTCTTTGGCCGACCGGTAAACGAAACCAATAGCCATCAATCTATCCGCTTTTTCTTGATGCAGCTCTGGATTTTTCAAATAGCTATACTTCCACCAATGGTATACCCACATGTTCAATTTTTTATTTTCACTTTTAGTAGGAAAATAATTCATCTTTTCATACCAATCTCTACACTCTTCGAAGTTTTTTAACCATAATTCATCAATCTTTTCCCTATTGTTACGATATTTAAATCCGATAGTTGTAAGCATCTCCGCTTTTTCTTGATGCAACTCTGGATTTTTCATATAATTACACCTCCACCAATTTACTGCCCAACTGTTCAAACTTTTACGTTCCTTCCATATCGGGAAATGTCCATTCTTGTCATAGAAGTCCTTCGCTTCCTTATAATTCTTCATCCACAAATCATCATACATTTCATCCGTAGTGCAATGCTTATATCCGATAAGCGTAAGCTTATTCATCTTTTTTTGGTTCATTACCGTATTCTTCAAACAATTATTTCTCCACCATTGTCCCGCCCATTGATTTAACCTTCTATTCTCGCCTTTAGTCGGGAAATGTCCATTTTTATCAAAGAATGCTTTTGCTTCGGCATAATTGTTGTTCCAATCAAAATCTTTACGGTATTGATTGAACTTATCATCAATAGACTGGATGGCATTGATAATATTCAATTCCATACCTTTGATGGTCATGAAGCGGTCTTCACCGGTATAATTATACTTGCGTACACTCTCCTTATATTCTTTTTCAGTTTGTTGGAACCAGTTGTTTTTGCTTACATTGAAGATATTGTTCTGAAGGTCAAGAATAACCGGCCGGGTATTGTTCCCTTTCTTGATTGCCATACAACGGCCCATCTGTTGAAGGTAGATGTTCATGCTGACGGTACGGCGTAGCATGATGACTGCATCGACGTTTGGAATATGCACACCTTCATTGAGCATGTTCACGGAAATCATAATTTTGACCCCTTGATAACCGTCCTGTTGGAACCGTGCCATTTCATTTTTATTAATCGTTTCGGAACGGGAGGACTCGATGATATATGTTTCATTGATGCGGATACCGGCTTCACGAAACCACCCTGTGATAGATGCCCGGTCCTCTTCAATAGTTTCAATTTTAGGACAGAAAATAATGATACGCTTGATGTCGGGATGTATATTGTCACGAATGACACCCGGAACACCACCGGACTTATTCCATGCCTGTTGTGCCGCTTCAAGTTGCAGAAGCATATTCTGCCGTTCTTCGTCCGGAATGTATTCACTGTTGATTTTTTCAACGCAGTCCGTTTTCACTTTCCCGAAATCCTCGATGGAAACAACATAAACTGGTGGTACCAAAATGCCCCGCACCCATGCATCCTGTACAGTAAGAGTTGACAGGACCTGACCCTCAAATATTTCTTCGGCAATGTCACGCCCGTTGTCCAGATAACGGATAGGTGTTGCCGATGTGCCGAAGATACGGGCTTCGGGATTCAGCTTCATTATATATTGCACCCCTTCACCCCAACGTTTGGCTCCTGTGCGGTGGAACTCATCGAACACAATGAGTTCGTAACGGTACGGATATACCTTTTGTCTATCCGTATCTATCATCAACTGCTGATAGGTAATGTAATCTACATCATTCCGGTCAACTTTTGACTGTACCTGTGATATGACATAATTGTTCGGTGCAACGATAAGCACACGACGGAAGTGTAACGCTACCGCTGCAATGATATATGACTTGCCCGTACCGGTTGCAAGAACGACACATGCTTTCTGATTACCACCATCGAAGTGGTTCATCACAGCTTGGTAAGCTTCAAGTTGATGGGGATATAGTTTATTGATGTCCATAATAAGTTTTTATTTACCGGTCAGGGTCGCCGGTCAATCCATGTGTTATGTGGTGATTCCCTCAATCACCTATGCAAATGTAAGTGTAATATTTAATACTACCAAATAAAACACCAATAACCTTTAGTCAATATTAGAAGATTTATTATCTCCATCCTTTAATTTACAAAAGAACCCTTAATAAAAGCAAAGGACCTTAAAAAGGTCCCTGCTCTAACACTTATTCAAAAGAAAAGCTGTAATTACACTGTTTAGATTGTACCGAAATGTTCAGCTACAGCTTCTTCAGTTTCCCATGTACAATGATTATGTAATATACGCAGATAAAGTTCAGTCTGCAGGATACGTACATCGTAGATAGCCTTTTCTATTTCTTTGGCTGAATCAGAGTGTGCAATGATTTTCAGATGATGTATAAGTCCGTCATGATTATCCATTAACTTAAACAGTTCAATACCTATCCGCTGTTTTGTCCAGTCTTTGTCCTTATCGGTTTCATACATACGTATAGAACGTTTGGTTTCATCAGAAGCCTTACAGTTTATCTGATACATCCAAATCTTGCGGTTCTTTTTATCAACAAGAAACACTTGTGAAGTTGAAATTCTATCACTTATACGGAACCATACGAGTGAATAGGTTTTTACATCCTGAAATTTTTCTATTTGCAACGGTTTCGGATTGTTTTCCATAAAATAAAAATTTAGCATCCGTCAGGGTCACGGATGGTTATACATAGGATTATGCAATCCCTTATTGCATATACAAATATAGTGAAAATCAGCGTATTATGCAATTTCTCCGCCTGTTATTTTTCCAAAAAGGAAAGAATGTATCCTTTCCCTGCGGTTATATGATGATAAAAATTAGAGATGTCATTTTTCTATCATAAAAATAATAACGATATTTGTATTTATAAACAAGCATATCAATGGCAAAGTATTTTTCTATAAGAAACCGTCCCTTTCCACCTGAAAACCGGCAAAGGATGAAAATCTTTCTATCCAGGAAACTGAAGAAAGAAGGTTTCTTATGGTCTTATGACATTGATTCGGATGCAGATAATGTCCCTGATGAGATTATCATAGAAAAGACTTTAATTCATCTTGACTATACGGACTATCAATACTTGTTCTGTATCTATCCGAAATCACAAATAAAGGATGTCTGGAAAAAGAATATAGCTACCCAGGGCGAATATTATTATTCCCTGAACTATTTCATAGCCTGGTTCTGTTTCGGAATCAGTAATCCCGAAAGGTATTTGAAAAACATAGAAAAAAAGTGTTTAATTGAATCA
>JAZSEL010000035.1:0-2618 GCA_045531685.1 Lachnospiraceae bacterium
CAGAAAAAAGATGGAATAGAGGCGATTGTTTTAGGTTGTACCGAATTGCCGTTATTATTGAATGATACAAACTGTCCGGTACCGTGTTTGGATAGCGTGGCAATCCATATTAAGAAACTTATGAAATTGGCTCGGGAGTGAGATAGTCAGCAATATAGAACAACGGGGTAGGATGCGTTAAAATGGTATGTTGTAGGGATAGATAAATTTCGATTTGTAAAACAATTAGATAAACTGGAATAGGTCGAAGAGATGAAAATTCGATTTTGTACATTCTTGCATGTATGAAGATTAAAATGAAGGAGGATGATAATTATGGCGTCAAGCATTGTTCATTTGGCAATAACAAATGAATTGATAAAAAGATATTCTTTTAGAGATGTCCATAGGTTAAAATATGGGTCGGTAATAGTTGATGCTGGATATAATGGAAATAGTCATTTGAAAATTAATGTGTTTGATGGGCAAAAAAAGACGTATGATTTTGATTCTTTTCGGCAAATGTTTGGAGAGAAAATGCGAGAAGATGATTTTTACTTAGGATATTATCTTCATTTGGTGCAGGATGTGCTATATAGACGTTTTGTTTATGATAAGTATCACTGGAATCCGATGATTCCAGGCAATGTCGAAAGGCTACACAGAGATTATGCAATAGTAAATGGTTATATTATTAAGAAATATAATTTAGTAAATGATTTGTTGATTCCTGAAAACTTTAGTGAGGAGATAATCAATAATCTATGCTCATTTGATGCAGAAGATTTTCGTAAGAGGATGGATTCTTATTTTATTCCTATAGAGGAACAGGATATATTCTTTTTTACCAGAGAAATGTCGGATGAGTTTATAGGTGAAGCGATTGATTTATGTCTACATGAAATAAAATGTCTTGAGAAGAATGAATCAGGAATAGATATGTATGAATATGCTTGGACGAGATAGATTGTTTTAAATGCCTTTGGTAGTAACAATAAAATTTTTGCTTATCAGTTCAACAAATTCCAATATGTAGAACAGTTAGATAAACTTGAAGTTGATGGAGGAAATGAAATGCAAGACAAATATGTATTAAATTGCCCGTTCTGTGGTGGAACAGAAGTGATAGAAAGTTGGCAAGGTGGTTACGGGGCGGTAACTGCGGTAAGTAACAAGTGGGGGGGAGCAGGACTGTATCATTCTATTTGTCGGAACTGCGGAAGTGTAGTGAGAAGTTATGTAAAAGAACCCGAAAAACTGCTCAAGAAAAAAGATAGAAGATAGTTCATAAACTATCAGTCTTACGGAGAGATTGAAAGCAACTGAAGATTTGAAGTTTCTTAATGGAAATAAACTAGACAGATATGTCTAATCCTTGTAAATACGACATTTCTCACTTTGTGTCGTGTTAAAATTCGAGGTTGTAGGATATTCTGGCAATGAAAGGAGGGAGGGTTTTGTATGAACCAAATGAAGATAGGTTCTTTTTTGAAAGAATTACGAAAAGAAAATGAACTAACACAAGAACAATTAGCAGAGAAACTAAATGTGTCAAATCGCTCTGTGTCACGTTGGGAAACGGGAAGTACATTGCCAGATATAAGTATTCTTATTGAATTGTCAGAATTTTATGATGTTGACATCAAGGAAATCATTGATGGAGAAAGGAAAAGTGAGTATATGAATGAAGAAACAAAAGAAATGATGGATAAGGTTGTAGACTATACAACTGCTGATAAGGAGATGCTTATAACAAAAACACAGAAATATTCAGCTACAGCAGGAATTACTTTGATAGCAGGAATTATTTTGGCAGTCTTTGATTTCTCTAATAAATATTATCAGATTACGGAAGTGTTATTTGGTGTTGCATTAATTTATATAATAGCAGTTTTTTTGTTAAGTACTGGGAAAGCAGTGGAAATAAGAAAGAATAAGTCAAAAACAAGAAAGCATTTAATGTTGATAGTTGCAGTATTGATAGTAACAGTTATTTCCATGTTTGTTTTGCTTGGAGTTAACTTTTAGTTAATAAAAGGAAACTTTCAGTCTTGTAGAGAGATTGAAAGCAACAGAAGATTTGAATTTAATGGAGGAATATTTATGAGAAAGTGCATACGATGCGGAAGCGAAATGAAAGAAAACTGTGCCATCAAAATTAAAGGTGCAGGATACGGAATTGTTATGTCATCTGATGAAAACAAACTTTTTGGAGGTAGAATGGGCGAACCTAAAGTTGCAATTTGTCCAGCGTGTGGTGAGGTGTCCATCTATGTGGAAGACCTCGACAAACTGAAGTAAATACCAAATTTTAGGTTTACGCAGTACTCGCCATGCCGACAGACTCGCAAGCAAGCTTGCTCGTTGTCGCGGCGTTCGCCGTATTGTCCACTGTCTAAATATGCTCTTACGTGTGCAAGCACCCGACGAGCAGTATTTAGCCACTGTCCAGCATGGCTCATTGCTCGCGCAAATTTCAGTTTCACTAAGAGATGTAAGGGCAAACATCAGCCGATTTCTATATTGGTTTTCCTTGGCAAATACCTAGAGAAGACTACATGTCAAGTCTATCCTTGTCATGATTTATATGGACTTCACCGAGAAAGGGGGGATCTTACACCCGAGATAGCTACCCCTTT
>JAZSEL010000040.1:0-9474 GCA_045531685.1 Lachnospiraceae bacterium
ATCTTCATGATGGCTGACTCCGGTGCCCGTGGTTCTAACCAGCAGATTAAGCAGTTAGCAGGTATGCGTGGTTTGATGGCGGATACAACCGGTAGAACAATCGAATTACCGATTAAGTCTAACTTCCGTGAAGGTCTTGACGTATTGGAGTACTTCATGTCAGCGCATGGTGCTCGTAAGGGTCTTTCCGATACCGCTCTTCGTACAGCCGACTCCGGTTATTTGACAAGACGAATGGTTGACGTTTCTCAGGAACTTATTATTCGTGAAACAGACTGTTGCGAAGGCAGAGAAGATATCTATGGTATGACAGTAAAAGCTTTCATGGACGGAAAAGAAACCATCGAAGGCTTAAAGGACAGAATTACAGGTAGATATGCATGTGAAGAAATCAAAGACAAAGACGGTAATGTTATTGTTAAGAGAAATCACATGATTACACCATCACGTGCAAGCAAGATTATGAGCGTGGGTGTAGATGCAGATGGTAATCCAATTGAAGAAGTTAAGATTCGTACAATTTTAACTTGTCATTCACACAATGGTATTTGTGCAAAATGTTATGGTGCTAACATGGCAACCGGTGAAGCAGTACAGGTAGGTGAAGCAGTTGGTATTATCGCGGCTCAGTCAATCGGTGAACCTGGTACACAGCTTACAATGCGTACCTTCCATACAGGTGGTGTAGCCGGTGACGATATCACACAGGGTCTTCCTCGTGTTGAAGAACTTTTTGAAGCAAGAAAGCCTAAGGGACTTGCAATTATTGCTGAATTCGGCGGTGTTGCAACCATTAAGGATACAAAGAAGAAACGTGAAATCGTAATCACAAACGACGAAACAGGTGAATCTAAGGCATACTTGATTCCATATGGTTCCCGTATCAAGATTATGGATGGAGCCGTTTTAGAAGCCGGAGATGAATTAACAGAAGGTTCTGTTAACCCTCATGACTTATTGAAGATTAAAGGTATCCGTGCCGTACAGGATTACATGCTCCGTGAAGTTCAGCGAGTATACCGCTTACAGGGTGTAGATATCAGTGATAAGCATATCGAAGTTATTGTTCGTCAGATGCTTAAGAAAGTACGTGTAGAAAATAACGGAGATGCTGATTTCTTACCGGGAACTTTAGTTGATGTTCTTGATTTCGAAGAAATGAATGAAAAACTCATTGCCGAAGGTAAAGAACCGGCAGAAGGTAAGCAGATCATGCTTGGTATTACCAAGGCAGCTCTCGCTACCAACTCCTTCTTATCCGCAGCTTCTTTCCAGGAAACAACCAAGGTTCTTACAGAAGCAGCAATTAAAGGTAAGATTGATCCACTTATCGGACTTAAAGAAAATGTTATCATTGGTAAGCTGATTCCGGCAGGAACCGGTATGAAGCGTTATCGTGATGTTACACTTTCTACTGACTACAAAGAAGCAGATACTTTTGAAATGGAAGAAGAAGTAGAAGCAGATGATTTTGAAGTAGATGACATGATGGATGAACCTACAGATGATTTTGTAGTGGATGAAGTTATGGAAGAAGTGGAAGAATAAGTAAATAACAGTGAAACAATATTTCACATGAAAAGGCCGGGCATGATTGCCCGGCCTTCTTTTTGCTGTTACAAGAAAATCCCTTACAAGAATCCTTTAAAGGAAAGCCTCTCGACGTTACCCTTTTATAGTAGAAAGGGCATGTTTAATTTGTTTGGTTAATGACTCATATTCAAGGATAAAATCTTCCTGATTATCTGCAATGTACGGATAGCGTTCTTCTTTTCCGGCTAATTCCAGCGCCTTTGCCTTATCGGCTAGTAAGACATAGCCAATATTAAGAAGCTGTGTTTTCAAACTGTGAATTTGGACAATGTAGTTTTGGTATTCCTGCTGTTTCCATAGATTTTGTAATGTGGCAAGCTGGTCAGGAGCATCCGCACACAAAAGCTCTAATAGTTCTACGTAAAAGTCTAAATTGTCATTACAGTATGCAAGACCGGAGGATATGTTTATCTGTGGGAGCAAATCCTCCAGAGTACTTCTTTCTATAGAAGGGGATGGAACGGGCTCAGCTTTTTCTGATTGTGAACCAAGCTCTGTTTTGGAAATCATGTTTTCCTTTGGTATAAATTTATACAACAAAGCCTCCAAATCTCTAAACTGGATTGGTTTACTCAGGTATTCATCAAATCCTTCCAGTAAGAGCTCTTCCCGGACACCAAGAATGGCATTGGCAGTCAGGACAATGATTCTGCCCTTCGCGCCCATGGCATAATGAGGAGACAGGGTTCGGATTTTATTCATTGCCTGTATACCATCCATATATGGCATCATCTGATCCATAAAAACAAGATCATAGGAATTCTGTTTGCACAATTGGATAGCCTCAGCACCGCTTGTGGCGGTGTCAACCAGTAAGCCGTAATATTCCAACGTATTCTTAATTACCTTTAGATTAATGTGATTGTCGTCGGTTACAAGCACATGGGTATTTTGAATTTTTATCTCGGAAGCATTTAGAGAATTGCCTGCGTCGTTACTCTCCACAGTAAAGGTTAATGGAGAGGCATCAATAATCTTTTGGTCCAGAGTAACCGTAAATGTGGTTCCTTCACCATAGACACTGTCAACATGTATGGTTCCTTCCATTAAATTAACGTATCCGTTTACGATGGAAAGACCAAGACCGGTACCTTCAATGTTGGTATTGCGGATGGCATCAAATCTGGCAAAGCTGTCAAATAAGTGTTCCATGGAGCTTTCCTTCAAACCGATACCGGTGTCGGATACCATGTATTCAAGAGTGGCGGTATCATTGTTTGTATGGACAAGGCGAATGGTAAAATCGACAGTACCCTGTTCCGTATATTTTACGGCATTGCTTAATAAATTAATGAGAATGCCCCGGATACGGGTCTTATCTCCGTACAGCTCATTCGGAATCGTTGGGTCCGCATTCATTTCAAAATGCAATCCCTTTTTCTTAGCCTGGATATCAATAATATGATAAACCTCCTGCAATAAGGAACCGGTATAGTAAGAGTTGCAGGTTAATTCTGCTTTTCCGGAATCCAGTTTGGAAATATCCAGAATGTCATTTATGATGCTAAGAAGATTTAGGCAGGAACTTTTAATGTCCGTAGCATACTCTTGTATGGTGGCATCGCAGGCATCCAATTTGAGTATTAATTCGGAAAAGCCAAGAATGGCATTCATAGGGGTACGGATTTCATGGGACATATTTGCCAAAAAGGCGGATTTGGAACGGTTGGCAGCTTCGGCCTCCTGCTTGGCTTCTTCTAAGCGTTGCAAGTTCTTAATTCGTTCGGATAAATCCGTAACCATAATAATGTAACCGATAATGTCGCCGTAGTTGTCACAAATTTTGTTGATAGCCAGATTGCAATGAATTTGGTTGGCAAGGCAGATACAATCCAAAGTATTGCTGGTTTGCTCAAACGCAAAGGCAAAATTGTCATCAACAGAAAAGAGAGTTTGCAGACGGAACTCTTTCTCTTTGATTTCTTCCTGTTGGATATTTAAGAATTTAGCAGCCGCATCATTGGCAAGCTTTAAATGCAGAGAGGAATCGTATACCAAAACCGGCATGGAAAGAGAATAGTAAATAAACTCAGACATATTGGTTATGGTAATTTTGGAACGGTTATTGGCACGGATGGCGGTATACACAACCAACATCCCGAAAAATTGTGTCAATGTACTTCCTGGAATAGCAGTAAAACCTAAGAGAGGAAGCACGGTATCAAGAACGGTTCCAATCAGCATGGCTGCCACTGTCATCATAAATATTTTTCCGAAGAAACGGATTCGTTTTACATGTGAAAAACACATATATACGCTGATGACAAACATGAACACAGCCAGAACCAGGCTGTAGGCAGTATAAATCGTATTGGCAAGTCCCGGTTTAAAGGAATAGGTCATGCCTCCCGGAGATAAGTAATAGATAGTCTGACTGCGCTCTACGGTTAAAAAGTAAATAAAATACCCCAGACAGGCAAAACTGTTCAGAAAAACGGTAATACGCTTGGGAAGACCCGACAAATAGGAAATCAGCATCTGTCCCGTGATGAGATACAGCATGGTACCAATCATGCCGAATACACGGCACCAATAAGCGGACTCCGTATCTATTTGCAATATTAAGGCACCGAAACCGACGCTCCAGATGGCACTGCTGAGACATAGGGTGATTAACAACCGGTTCTCAACATCCTTTCTGTCTTCGGAAAAAAGAATGGTAAATGCAAAGCAAATAGCCAGAATACAGAATATAAATAAAACAATGGGACAAGCATATTTCAATATTGCCATTTCGGTTTCCTCTTTAGAATAAATGGGTGCTCTTCTTCAACTGGTTCCAATGATTCGTCAACTGTTCTATTGTAATAACATAAGGCCTTCATCCAATTTTGGAGTGTCGGTGGAAATAAGGGAATAACTCTGAATGGAATAATAGGAATCTCCCTCATTTTTAGGATATTGATAAATAACATTTACCTGCAATTCCTGATAGTCAGAAATAGGGATTGCAATAGTAGTTCCTTCAGAAACCTTTGCAAAATAAGCAGCTTCATCCGGACATGTAATATATGCCTGTGACAGCATGGTATCAATGGTACATAGTGCGTCTTCTGCCAGATTACAGGCTTCATAATAGGTTATGTTTTTATTCTTGATTTTTTCCGTGAATTTCCGGTCCGTAATAGCAGAGGACAGGGATAATACGGAGAAGGAAACAAGACTGATTACTACAAATATGAGAAGCATGGTAGAAGAACCGATGCTTACGCTCATGCCCGTTCTCTTTTTCATATCATAATTCCTTTTTCAATACTTGGTTGCTAAATTGATATTGTTGTTGGTATGTATTTTTTCAGTGTAGAGGAGTATAGAATATCTTCCTTTCCGCTACAGGTTATTTTCATGGTAAGAATCCGAAAAGCTCCGTCCTGGTTGAAAGAAAGGGTGGCCGTGTAATGGGCGTTTTCCTTTGAACAGGAATGGTTGTTATCGGTAAAAAAAAGCAAAACTTCGTTTTCTTCTGTTTCATACTTGTCATAGTAAGATAAGAACTGTTCCTTATTACCGTAGGTATGATGAAATAATTCGGAAATATCCTGGGCAATCAATGTGGCATTGGATTGATTCTCCGTATCCGTGTTAATGGTATGTGCTTTTACAAATAATTGGATGCACACAGCGCTGGATAAGGAAAAAAACAGTATGCTTATCATTAATTCCATTAAGAATAAACTGGCACGTGAATTACGCATAGTAAAAACCTTTCTGAGTAGTGAAGGATTGGCTACGGATTGGACTTGGTGCTGATTCGAATCGTGGAAGATTTGTGTTCCGCATCAATCAGTGTGATTTCAAATAATCCGTTATCCAACTTGGTAATAATAAAATCGGAAATGGCAAGGATATCCTGACCGGCTTCCGGGCTTAATGCAATGCTGCGCTTGGTAAACAATTCTTTTAGGTGACCGGCATAGGAATAAATATAGGTACAATATTCTTCTCCGTTGTATTCACTTAATAAGACCAGGGCATCATTACCGCCGAATTCTTCTACAACAATTCCCTGTGAAAAATCATTTTGCCTGATTTTTTCCGTAATATAGGAAAGGGAAGTCGTAGAAGTAAAGTGGGTTTCCATACTGTTAATGGTATTCTGATATACCTTTGCGCCTACGGCAATGAGCAAAATAGAACATAGGGCAAATACGCAGAATAGCGTTAATACAAAGAGCACATCAACCATATGCCGTTTTTCATTTTTGGCGTTCATTCCTGCACTCCTTTCCTGATAATTGTGAAGTCAGGATACAAATTGGTTCCGATTGGCTGATAATCCACAATAAACATATTTTTGTCATACGTTAATCCATAATGCTCTTCCATGTATTCAAGGCTTGGAGGATAATAGCCCTCCAGGGCATAGCAGTGAACAATATTGCGCTCCATGGCATTTACAAGAGAAGCCTCCTGCCTGTCACCGGTTGATGCTCCCACATATGAGATTCCATACAAAAAGAGAACCAGCACAGCAGCAAAAAGAAGAAGACCAATATGGAAAGAATTCAGTTTTTTGCGTTTATGTATTTGAAAACGGCTCATAAATAGAACCTGCCTTTCTTATTCATTGAATCCATAAATCCAGCATTAGCCGATGCTTGTCATAATACTTAATAAAGGTAAAATGACAGAAAGAAGAATCAAACCTACCACAAGAGATAAGGAAATAACCAGAGTCGGCTCCAGGACAGAAATAAAATTACGGATTTTCTTATCGGTTTCTTCTTCGTATATATGGGCAATCTTTGAAAGAACAGAGTCCAGATTACCGGTTTTTACTCCGAGGGCAATCATACGGGAATATAAATTATTGAAAAAATGTTCCTTTTGCAAAGCCTCTGCAAATCCGTCCCCTTCATTAATATAGTCGCGGCAGCGGAGGATTTTTTCTTCCATGGCAGGGTCGCCGGATAAATGGCTGACCATATCCAGACTCTGAAAAATTCCCATACCACTGCTTAACATGAGTGCCATACCGGATGCAAATCGTCCGTAGGATACGGAATCATAAAAATTCTTGAGTGGTCCGATTTTGGATGTCATTTTTAAGAGGAATGCTCTGCCAACCGTTGTTTTGGTTACATAGAAATAAAATACCAAAAGGAGTAAAAGTAGGGCAAAGAAAATCAGGGAGTATGCTTCCAGGGATTCGCCCAAGCGGAGCAGAGAACCGGAAAAGCCATCCATTTGTGTACCCAACTGAATGAAAACCTGATTAAATAAAGGAAGAACCTTGGAAATAATTACGGCAATAATGATTAACATCATAACAATCATAATAAAAGGATAGGTAATGGCACTGCGGATACTCTCGGCAATGTTATCTTCGTGTTCATAATATTCACTTAAAGATTGCATAACATCGTCCATTCGTCCGGTCTCCTCGCCGATAGCAATCATATTTATCACGTACTCCGGAAATACGCCGGATTCCTTTATGGAAGTGGTAAATGTTTCTCCCATAGCAGAAGATTTAAGCAATGTCTGAATAATTTCCCTGGTAGCTTCATCCTTTGTATCGCTTAGAAGGATGGCGAGCCCATCCTTAGGGGTAATGCCGGCTTTGATAATCATAGCCATTTGCTCACAAAATGATGCGATTTCCAGATTAGTAAGTTGATTTCCTTTTTTCATGGTAAATTCCTCGTTGTTAAAAGTATTTGCATAGATAGGTTTCTTCTATATATATTAAGTATTTTGTTTTGCGCTAATAAATATATTTGGTTACATAATTGCTACCGTCTCCAATGAAATCTTTGAGTTTTTCTTCGGAGGAACTGGCAGCGAAGGTTGGGTCCATTAATTGCCAGTTTTTCCCGTCAAATTCAATAATTCCGTTTACCCAGCCGATTTCATTCAGATAGGTGGAAATCCATGCGTGGTAGGCCTCTCCGGCATAGCCGATTTCCAGTCGGGTAGGAATGCGTTGGCTTCTTAACATGGATGCCATGGCAGAAGCAAAGTCAAAACAGATTCCTTTCTTAGTGGCTAAAATTTCGTCTACAACAGGAATGTATCCGCTTTCCACGGTGGTGGCTTTATCATAATCATAAGTGATGTTTGATATCATATAGTTATAAATGTTGGTAACAACTGTCAAATCATCGTTGGCGGGATAAGCCAATTCGGAAGCAAGGGCAATAACCTGTGAATTACTGTCAAAGTTCACATACTGATTTGGATAAAGATACGGACTGAACTCATCTGTGATGGTCACGTCTACGTTGTTACTATATACGGTTGCATACTGGGTGCCACTAATATTTTCATGGATTCCTATTGCATATGTTCCGTTGCCTGCTGCAAAAGGAAATACTTCATAGCTTGTCCCAAGATTGTAGGTATAGGTTACTCCGTTCGGACCCGTTGCCTGCATCTTAACCTTAGCATTGGTGCCGAGGTATTTTGCCATAAAATATCCGTCACTAGCGTGGGATAAATCCAGACTTACAAATTCATTACCATCCGTTACCGAACCGTCTGCAGTAGGGACCAGGCACATTGGAGTGTTATCCCGGCTCCCCTTTGTATCGGTAGCGGGATTGGCTTCTGTTGTTTCATCACCGGAAGATACAGGGGATTTATCCTCTGTATCGGTAAATGCAGAACTGCCCGGAGCGGATGATGACTGCCCGGACCCGCCACATCCTGTCAGGGATAAAACAAGCAGAATACTACAGATAAGATGGAGTGCGGTTATATGTAATTTAACAAAATAGGATTTGTGCATATTGTTTCACTCGCTTTTCCACAATTTGTTAATAGTGTATAAATATGAAAATGGCATGAATACACATTTGCTTCATATTACTATAGATGTTATTATTATAACAACAATGTATGAAAATAGAAACCCGATTGACATTTTTTTCATACGCAGAAAGGGGTATTATTAATTATGGAAGAAAGACGTCAGATTAACCGAGTAGAATATCTTGCAAAGAGTGTCATTGTTGTATGTGATACGGAAGAGACTGTATATGTGGAAGTGCAGAATGTGAGTCCGTTAGGAATGGGTATTGTTATGCCGGCAGACGGTCCGGACATTCTTGGTAAAGATATTATTATTGTTGCCGAGACATTAATCATGTATGCGGATGTTAACCGTCAGGAGAAACAGGAAGACGGCACATACATAATCGGTATCCAGGCTAAGAAATTCACACCGGATGTATTGGAGTATTTGTTTACCCACATTGGCCAGGTAGAAGAATAAGAGCAGAGGAACCCGGAAGGGTTCCTTTTTTTTATTGTGACGACGAGTCAAGGGGCTATTTTGTGGTGGGAGTGATTAAAACGTATAGATGATGTATATATATAGAAGAAACTGGAAATACTAGGAATTATCAGAAAAAAACATACAAAAAAGTACACAAAAATGAACAATAAATTTCGTGAAATTTTTCAAAGAAATTGTTGACAATGGAAAAGACGCGAATTATACTTATCTAGTGTGCGCGAATTGTGTGCATGTTTCGTGATGCCTTATTTTATAAGGGTTTGCGGAGTTTTGCAAGTAGATTCGCAGGACACAGTAACCATTAATTTTACAAACAGGAGGTGAAACCGAATGCCAACATTTAACCAGTTAGTAAGAAAAGGACGTCAGACTACAGTTAAGAAGTCTACAGCACCTGCTTTATTAAAGAGCTTCAACTCTTTACACAAGAAGAGCGTAGAATCTAACTCTCCTCAGAAGAGAGGTGTCTGCACAGCTGTTAAAACAGCTACTCCTAAGAAGCCTAACTCAGCTCTTAGAAAGATCGCCAGAGTTCGTCTTTCAAACGGAATCGAAGTAACAAGCTACATTCCGGGTGAAGGCCACAACTTACAGGAACACAGCGTTGTTCTTATCAGAGGTGGTAGAGTTAAAGACTTACC
>JAZSEL010000157.1:0-12345 GCA_045531685.1 Lachnospiraceae bacterium
AGAAGACTATTTGAACGAGATAACAAGGCATATAGAGGAAAAACATGCTCTTGTATTAAAAGATGGCGGTATTTTAGTTGGTGCAATGGCTTTTTCTGATAATCCAAGTTGTATTGATTTTTTGGGTATACATCCACAATACCGCAAACAGGACATTCAAAAACTATTTTTAGATGTTCTTTTGGAAACGTACTTACCAGGAGAAGAAATAAGTATGACGACCTATCGTGAAGGAGATAGAGCGGATACAGGACATCGTGAGTTATTAAAGAATCTCGGATTTGCTGAAAAAGAATTGATGATAGAATATGGCTATCCGACACAACGTTTTGCTATCTCTCCGAAAGAAAAGGAGGATATAAAATGATAAAAGAACTAAATCCAAAAGATACAACAAGGGCTATGGCTTATGAATTATGGATGAAAGCACCTAATCCAATGGTAACTTTTTTTAAGACGTTAGACGTGACAAATCTGATAAGAATCAGTAAAAGAAAAGGTATGAAATTTAATATGCTTTTTGATTATTGCATTGGTAAGGCTGCAGTAAGTGTAAAAGAGTTTTACATCCTTCCTGTCGGTGAAAAACTTATGCAATATGATAAGATTGCAGTAAATACAATTGTGAAGAATAAAAATGGCGAAGTCAGTTCTTGTGATATTTTATATGTGGAAGATTTGGAGAAATACAATAAGCAGTATTTAAAATATACCATTCAAGTTGCGGAGAACTGTCAGGATAGAGACTTGTCAAACGATAGTATGGTAATAGGAACATCGGCAATTATTGATACAGAAATTGATGGTGCTGTAGGTATGAATAGTGGCATTTTCAATAATCCGTTTATCATTTGGGGCAGATATAAAAAGAAATGGTTTCGATATTATCTAACACTTTCTTTTCAATTTCATCATACGCAGATGGACGGTGCTCATGCGGGCAAATTTTTGGCGAATTTACAAAATGAAATTAGTAGTCTGAAATAGATAGATTTAAGCAATACAGTGGCTAGAATTTCAGTAATACGCTCTGTTGATGTGCAGATTTTCCAGCAATATACTCCTTCAAAAAAGGAGTGAACTCTTATGGGTAGAGAAATTTATGACATCATCAATGACATGGCAGAAGTATTAAACGCATTGCAGATGCAGAAACTACAAGAGGTATTGGTAAAACGCTTGTCTGAAAATACCGTATCTGATTATTTGCAGACCACGAATGTAGAATTTCTTGATATTTTTTTAACTGCAAAGCATTTAGAAGGGTGTTCTGACAAAACAATACGCTATTATAGGTGTAATATTGAAAAAATGCTGGATACAATAAATATTCCGGTAATAAAGATTACAACTGAAATGCTGCGAAAATATCTTGTAGAGTATCAAGCAATAAATAATTGTGGAAAGGTAACTATTGATAATATTCGTAGAAGCCTTTCCACTTTCTTTTCATGGTTAGAGGAAGAAGATTATATTATAAAATGTCCGATGAAAAGAATTCATAAGGTGAAGACTGCTATTATTGTGAAAGATACCATTTCGGATGAGAAAGTTGAAATTCTTAGAGATAATTGTAATAATCTTCGTGATAGGGCGATGATTGATTTTCTGCTTTCAACAGGAATCAAAGTGGGTGAATTGGTAAGACTGAACATAGATGATATAGATTTTTCTGAGCGAGAATGTGTAGTTTATAGCAAAGGAGATAAAGAGAGAAAAGCATATTTTGATGCTAAGACGAAAATCAATTTGTTGAATTATATAGAATCAAGGACAGATAATAATATGGCGATATTTGTGTCGTTAAACAAACCACACAGTAGACTAACTGAAAGTGGCGTGGAATTACGCTTACGAGAAATGGGGAAGAAGTTAGGTGTAGAAAAGGTGCATCCACATAAGTTTAGAAGAACTATGACAACTAGGGCAATTGAAAAGGGAATGCCGATTGAACAGGTGCAAAAAATGCTTGGACATGAACAGATTGACACTACGCTTAGATATGCTATGGTTAATCAAAATAATGTAAAGTTGTCGCATAGGAAATATATGTCATAGGTTGATTTGTAACGCAAATTGCGTTACAATAAAGAAAAGTGGAGGTGCATATAATGGGAAAAACAGCAACATTAAATTTAAGAGTAAATCCGGATGTGAAAGAGAATGCAGAAAGTGTGTTAGCTCAATTAGGAATACCAATGGCTACAGCAATAGATATGTACTTGAAACAAATATCATTGGTAGGTGGAATTCCTTTTTCTGTTGTTTTACCAAAAGCTGCTAGTACAGTAAATACAGAGATGATGTCTGTGGAAGAGATACATCGAAAACTGGAAAAAGGTTATGCGGATATAGAAAAAGGAAATGTTGAAGATGCAGCGAGTGCATTTGCAGCATTTAGAGAGAGACACTAATGGAGCAGTATAAGGTAGAAATTACAAAAGAAGCAATACAGGATATGGAGGATATATATAATTATATTGCGTTAGAACTGCTTTCTCCTGAGAATGCAATGGGGCAATACAATCGGGTTGCCGAAGAGATATTAACCTTGGATACATTTCCGCAGCGTTATAGGATTATGGATTCAGAACCGGAAAAACAGATGGAATTACGACGAATGATTGTGGATAATTATTCTGTATTTTATACGATTCGTGCGGATAAAGTTATTGTAACTGATGTTTTATATACTGCATCAGATATTGAAGCACGACTTCGTGGTGTGTAATTCGTCAATGCATGCGATTATTTGAATTTGATCAGGAGCGAAAAGAAAAATGTGTGAAGAATGTTACTCTGATGAAAATAGAAGAACACCATTACTAAATCCCTTGGACTGCTTAGAAAACCACACTCAATATATTTGTGGAACTTGTGGACGCTGCATTTGTATCGAACATGACCCAAACAGAGGATTGCAAAGGTGGAATTTTCCTTTTAAGTCATTGGAAATTGCAAAACTTTATTTAAGAACAGCCGATTATACAACGAAAAAATCATGTGGTATTTATGAGTTAGAGAACAGTAAAGGCAGAGTATCTTATAAAATATTTGCAGGGAATGAGGATTTACATCTATTCTTGAAAAAGAATAAAGACAAGAAATGCAAACAAATGACACCTGTGTTTACTATTGGAGAGTATAAAGGATATTCACATACAGAAGTACGAAAATTAACTTCTGATGAAATAAAACAATATATGAGTGAACGTTAAATTTCAGTTTTGCTTAGATCCTACAGGAATTGAGGTATATATATTTATAACTTGTATATTGTATACAAAGACGGCTTTGACAGACTGGTTTTTGTGTTATGTAAACAAAAATTACCTACGAGATTTCCTCTCAGGAACAGTTAGGTAGGTAAAAAAGAGCATTTTGGGAGTGCTTAGCATATATAATTTGAGTTTGAGTATCAAAATTTGAAAGAAAATACCTACAAGATGTTCATAATGAATCATCTCGTAGGTGTTTTTGGTTATTGGAGGAATAAATTGTACCTACTAAACAATGGGAAATAAATATTTCGTAGGTAATCTGGTAATTTGACGCAAAAAAGTTGCCTACCAAATAATAGAAAACAATTATTTGGTAGGCAATTACCATTTCAACATAAATATAATTACCTACTGAACATACGAATAATGCAAGCCAGTAGGTATTATTCATATCGGTAGGTACAATCTATGTTGGTAGATAGTCCAATAGACACGCCAAGCGGTAAAAATTATATATCATCTTCATCATCCACAAGCGGTAGGGAGAAAATAAACTCCGTTCCTACCCCCTCTGTGGATATTACATTGATATTTTCATTGTGTGCGTGGATAATTTCTTTCGTAATGGAAAGGCCTAGGCCCGTTCCCTTCTTATCTTTACCACGGGATAGGTCTGTCTTATAAAATCTGTCCCAAATCAGCTTCAGGCTTTCCTTTGGAATGCCGATTCCGCTGTCTTTTACCGATACAAAGACTTTCTGGTGTTTTTCGGTAGTCTCAATTTTAATGGTTGAATCGTGATGGGAGAACTTAATGGCGTTATCCAATAAGTTGTATAATACCTGTTGGATTCGACCCATGTCAGCTTCTACCGGAAGCACTTCTCCTGTTAATATCAGTTCAATAGAAATACGTTTCTTTTGCAGGGTCCCTTCAAAAGATGCAGCAGTATTGCGGATGACCTGATTGATATCAAACACCGATTTTTCCAAAACCATACCGCGCATGTTCAGATTGTTCAACGTTAATAAGCTGTTAGTAAGTTTAGTTAGACGTTCTGTTTCATTGCGAACAATACCGATATATTTTTCATGCATTTCCGGTGGGATGGTTCCGTCAAGCATAGCATCCAAGTATCCTTTGATAGAAGTCAAAGGAGAACGGAAGTCATGGGAGACGTTGGCGATAAACTTTTTCTGACCGTCTTCATTTTTGGCAATTTCACTTGCCATGTAGGAAAGAGCGGCTGCAAGGTATCCCATTTCATCATCACTGTCCACATAAAATTCATAATGATAATTACCGCCGGCATATTGTTCCGTAGCAGTAATGATCTTTTTCAGCGGAATATAGACAAACTCCGTGAAGAAAAGCAGAATAATCAGGGAAAGTAATACAATAATAACCATCATAATATAAGAAATGGTTAAAAGACTTTCACTGGAAGCACGTAAATCCGACATGGAAGTATGAATGGCAACGTATCCCTGCACTTTGTAATTGGTGGTAATAGGGGCAAGTACACTTAATTTCTCTTCATCAAAAGAGTTAAAAAAGTTACCCGTCGTATAATAGGAACCAACCGTAACGGTAGGGTCGAAATCTTCGATTACAATTTCGGTATTTACATCCAGAGGATGGTCTGTACTCATAATCAGTCGGCCCGATGGATTAATAATCCATATGGAGGCACCTAAGAATAAGTCAATGGCGTCCATTTGCTTCTTTGCTGTTTCCAATGAAATATCGTTAGTATATAAATCGGAGGCGTAAGAGTTGGCAATCAATGTAGCTTCCTGATACAGAGTGTCGGCCTTTTCACGTTTTAGCTGTTCCAATGTAAGAGAGGAACCAAAGGTCGCCACTACGATAAACGCAAAGAAAGCAAATATCACGTATGCAAGACATAACTTTAAATAGAGGGTTTTCCTCATGCTTTCACCTCAAATTTGTATCCGATTCCCCAGATAGTAGCAATTTTCCAGGAATCATGGTCTTTAATCTTTTCACGAAGACGCTTAATATGTACGTCAACGGTTCTGGTGTCACCAATATATTCATAACCCCAAATCTGGTCAAGTAACTGCTCTCGTGTAAATACGTGATTTGGAGAAGCAGCAAGGAAATAGAGTAACTCCAATTCCTTTGGAGGCATATCAATAGATGAGCCCATATAAATTACGGAATAATTGGTCTGGTTGATGATAAGGTCCGGGTACTCTACGCATTTAACGGCAGGGTCCGCAGCCGGTTCCGGAGCAGCTTTGAAGCGTCTGAGAACTGCTTTTACACGGGCAACCAGTTCTTTGGTATCAAATGGTTTTTCCATGTAATCATCAGCACCTAATTCTAAGCCTAATACTTTATCAAATACTTCACCCTTTGCAGAAAGCATGATAATAGGGGTGGAAGATTTGCTGCGAATTTCGCGGCATACCTGATAGCCGTCGATGCCCGGAAGCATTAAGTCCAAAAGAATCAGATTCGGACGGAAGGTTTCAAAGGAAGCAAGAGCAGATTCTCCGTCATTTACAATTTCGGTTTCGAAGCATTCCTTGATAAGGTACAGGGAAATCAACTCTGCAATATTATTGTCGTCATCTACAATTAAAATTTTCTGTTTTACTGCCATAGCAATCCTTTCTGCCCGGAGGGCATGTACCCGATAGGTACTATTTTATTCATCACAGTAGTGAGAGGAAAAACCTTTTTGTCATCGTATTCATATTAACAGTCAAAAGATTATTTTTCTTTAAATACAGCAATGGTTACGCCCGCGTCCCCTTCTCCGAATTCACCCAGACGGAAGGAGTCCACATATTTGGTACGGCGCAAATGCTGTTGTACGGCATTTCTAAGAGCACCGGTTCCTTTTCCGTGTACGATGCGGACGCTCTTTAAATGAGCCAGATACGCATCATCCAGATATTTGTCTAAAGCAGACAATGCTTCGTCCACGGTTTTTCCCAAAAGATTAATTTCAGGAGAAATGCTAAAGGACTTGGACATCTTAATCTTGCCCGCATTGGTCTTCTGGGAAGACTTGGATTTGGAAATTGCCGGTTCATCCGGAATCAGAACCAAATCCTTAATATTTACATTGGAACGCATGATTCCACACTGTACAAATAAATTACCCTTTGCATCCGGAAGGGAATTAACGATACCGCGAAGTCCCATGGATACAATCTTAACGCTGTCACCCAACTGAATTTGTCCCGGTTTTAATTCCTTATGGGCCGGAGCATTGTTTTGTACGGATAATTTCTCAGAAGTATTTTTTAATTTGTTACGGACCTTGTCACGGGATTTTTCCAAATCACTCATGGAAGCATTTGGTCCTGCTTTCTGGAAGGTTCGGATGGTCTCATCAGCCACATCCTTGGCATCCTGTAAAATGGATTTTGCTTTCTCGTTAGCTTCCCTAAGAATCCGCTCCTTGGATTGTTCGATTTTATCCTGTTTATTTTTTAACTGATCCTGAAGAGTCCGGATACGCTCTTTGTATGCGGCAATCTCTTCCCGTTCCTTTTCAATAGTAACACGGCTGTGCTCCAAATCAGATAGAAGGTCTTCGAAGCTTTCTTTATCTTCTGTAATATGATTTTTTGCCGATTCAATCAATTCATCCGGTAGTCCCAGACGACTGGAAATGGCAAAGGCATTACTTTTCCCCGGAACACCGATTAATAAGCGGTAAGTAGGAGAAAGTGTTTCTACGTCAAATTCGCAGCAGGCATTTTCCACATTCGGAGTGCTCAATGCATAGACCTTTAATTCACTGTAATGAGTGGTAGCCATAGTGCGGATGCCTTTTTTGTGAAGATAATCCAACATAGCAATGGCGAGGGCAGCGCCTTCTGTCGGGTCGGTTCCTGCGCCTAATTCGTCAAACAAACAAAGGGAATCCACATCTGCATTCTGTAATATGTGCACATCATTTTTCATATGGGATGAAAATGTGGATAAGCTCTGTTCAATACTCTGTTCATCACCGATGTCTGCAAAAACCTCAGTAAAAATAGATAACTGGGAACGGTCTCCGGCAGGAATATGAAGTCCGGCCTGTCCCATAAGGGTAAGAAGTCCAACTGTCTTTAGGGAAACGGTCTTACCACCTGTATTTGGTCCGGTTACAATGAGCAGGTCAAATTCTTTGCCCAGACGGATATCAATAGGGACCACCTTTTTCGGGTCAATAAGGGGATGACGCCCTTTACGGATATTGATAATATGCTCTGTATTGAATACCGGCTTAGAGGCATTCTGCTCATAGGCAAGAGAACCCTTTGCAAAAATGAAATCCAAAGTGGTCATTATGCGCTGATTGTTCTGAATCTCATGGGTATGCTCCCCAACCATAGCGCTTAAAGTTGATAAAATCACTTCGATTTCTTTGTCTTCTTCTATAAATAATTCGCGAATCTTGTTATTCAGTTCTACTACCGCGGTTGGCTCGATAAATAAGGTGGAGCCGGTGGAAGACTGGTCATGTACAATTCCAGGTACCTGGCTTTTGTATTCGGAACGGACCGGAATACAGTAGCGGTTATCACGCATGGTAATAATGGCATCCTGTAAATAGGTACGGTAGGAACCGTTAACCATGGAATTAAGCTGGCTTCGGATTTTGTCATTAACCTGGGAAATGCTTCGACGGATATGGCGCAAGGTAGGACTTGCGTCATCCGCAATTTCTTCCTCGGATAAAATACAGCGGCGTAATTCTTCGCTCAGCTGTGTAAATGGTTGTAACTCCTCAAAGTATGGACTTAGGGAATCGTCCGGAAGGTCATTACGTTCCTTGCGGCCGTAGGCTTTGATACGGTTAACATTTTCCAATAAGCCGGCAATTTTCAGCAATTCTCCTGCAGAGAGGGCGGCACCAATCTCTAAGGATTTTAAAGATGCTCCTAAAGGCTTATTGTTGCCAAAGGAAACACCGCTCTTTTTTACCAGACGGGAAAACGCATCCGAGGTCTCAAGCTGAGCCTTGTTAATATCCTCCAAGTCCGTCATGGGAAGCAGACTTTTGCAGAGCTCCCGTCCTAAATCAGAGGTGGCTTTATCGCAAAGTCTGTCTATTATTTTTGTATATTCTAAAACTTGCAAAACCTTTGAATTCATAATAAAAATGTACTCCTTTATCACTCTTATGATAATAACATATTTCGAGGGTGGCTGCGACTGTTTTTTCATGGCGGAAGTTTACAAGAAAGGTGGAATCCGCTATACTAAAAACACGTGAAAAAAGGCAATAGTTCCAGATGGAGAGTATAGATGGAAGATTTTGATCAGAGCCGGAATTATGAGATGATAAAGGAACGAATGAAGGAGCGTCCGATTAACCGTAAGAAGCTGATGCGCCGTACGGTTATCACGGTGTCCATGGCAGTGATATTCGGTGTGTTTGCCTGTATTACGTTCCTTGTGTTAGAACCGGTTATCAGTAAGATTTTATATCCGGCGCCGGCACCGGAAGAAGTGATTTTGCCGGAAGAGGTAGAAGAGATTCTGCCGGAAGATATGTTGATTACAGAAGAAGAACCTAAGCCGGAGACCACCATTCAGATACAGAAGTACGAATTGGATGTCTTGGAAAATTATGATTCCACCTATGAGGAATTATACGCTTTGGTAAAGAATTTCCGCCGTTCAATGGTCATTGTTACGGAAGTAAATCAGGATGTCGATTGGTTTAACAATGCATATGAAAATAAGGGGCAGTATTCGGGAGTTATTTTTGCCAATAATAAGACGCAGTTTTTTGTGTTGGTAGATTCCCTTGAGGTGGAAAAAGCAGAAGAGATTACGGTAACATTCCAAGACGGTGTCAGTGTTCTCGGAAAGTATGTGCAGCATGACACCAACTTAGGGCTTTCCGTTATTTCCGTAAATATGAGTGATATTTCAGAGAAGACGATGGATGTTATCGGAGTGACAAATCTGGGAAGTTCCCGCTCCGCCTCTCTTTTGGCAAGTCCGGTTATCGTGCTTGGTAAGATTTATGGAAATACGGATTCCGTGGCGTATGGGATGATTACAACGGAAGACAATATCATAAATTTAACAGACTGCAATTATGAGCGTTTAACGACAGATATTTACGGCAGTGAAGAGGCAACCGGATTTGTTATGAATACGGACGGTCATTTGCTTGGCGTGGTAAATCAGGAACATAATACGGATGTGACTAAGAACCTGATTTCCTTCGTGGGAATTACAGAGATGCGCCGTACATTGGAGAGAATGTGTAACGAAAAGGAAGTTCCGTATTTAGGTGTGGAAGGAATGGATGTGACGGAAGCGGCCAATGTGCAACAGGGAGTTCCGTTGGGAGCATATGTAACAGAGGTAGTGATGGATTCCCCGGCTATGAAGGCGGGTATCCAGAGCGGGGATATTATTGTGGCAATTGACGGAATGCCGATATTATCTTTTTCCCAGTATGTGGATGTCTTAGCGGGTTATGCACCGGAGGAAACCGTAAATGTGCAGATACGCAGGCAGGGAGGAAATGAATACAGGGAGATTTCCATTCCGATTATTTTGGGTAAAAGAAAGTAAGTTTTTAAGAATCGGCGGGTGAATTAACCGCTATATGTAAGTGTAAAGAATGACAGAATTAGAAAGGCTTGGAAAAAACGATGAAGTATTTAAAGGATTACAGAGATGGTGACAGAGTACATGACGTATATCTTTGTAAGCACAAACAGGCAGCAGTAACCAAAAATGGCAAGAATTATTTAAATGTGATTTTGCAGGACAAGAGCGGAACCATGGATGCAAAGGTTTGGGACCCAAACAGCATGGGAATCGAAGAGTTTGAGCCGATGGATTATATCGAAGTGGGCGGAGATGTAAGCAGCTTCCAGAGTTCTCTGCAGATTAGTGTAAAAAGAGTCCGCGTATGCCGTGAAGGAGAGTACAATCCGGCGGACTATCTTCCGGTTTCCGAGAAAAATATTGATGAAATGTATCAGGAATTGCTTGGAATGATTCAGCGTACCAAGAATCCGTTTTTAAAGGAATTATTAGAGGCGTTTTTTGTGAAAGACGCTGCTTTTGCTAAGAAATTTAAAAATTCCTCAGCAGCGAAATCCGTACATCACGGATTTGTGGGAGGGCTTTTGGAGCATACTCTCAGTGTGGCACAGGTGTGTGAATTCTATTGTAAGCAGTATCCGATTTTAAAGAGAGACCTTTTAGTTGCAGCAGCTCTCTGTCATGACATCGGAAAGACCCGTGAGATTTCCGCATTTCCGGTAAATGATTATACAGACGAAGGTAATTTGCTGGGTCATATTGTTATGGGAGTGGAAATGATAGGGGAAAAAATTCGTGAGATTCCCGGATTTCCGGCGGTGCTTGCAAGCGAAATAAAGCATTGTATTTTAGCCCATCACGGAGAGCTGGAATTTGGTTCCCCGAAAAAACCGGCACTTGTGGAAGCGGTAGCACTTAGCTTTGCGGATAATACGGATGCCAAGATGCAGACCTTTAAGGAATTGTTAAATAGTACGGACAGTGCAGACTGGCTGGGATTTAACCGTTTGCTGGATTCCAATGTCAGAATGACAAAGATGGAGTAGATTCATTTTACATGTTCCAATGTAAAACCAAAAGGAAAATTATGAAACAGAATCTTTTATATACAAAAAACCAACATATTCAGGTAAAAATCACAGACATGGGTACAGAAGGAGAAGGAATTGGTAAAATAGATGGTTTTACCTTCTTCATTAAAGATGCCATTATCGGTGATGTGGTAGAAGCCAAAGTCATGAAAGCAAAGAAGAACTACGCATATGCAAGATTAGAGAAGGTGGTAACGCCTTCTTCTTTTCGTGTGGAACCGAAATGTATGTTTGCCAGAAGCTGTGGCGGTTGTCAGATACAGGCCATGGATTATGCAGAGCAGTTGGCGTTTAAAAACCGTAAAGTAAAAAATAACATGATGCGAATCGGTGGTTTTTCTGAAGAATTACTGGATTCCATTATGGATACGCCGGTGGGAATGGAAGAGCCATTCTACTATCGTAATAAAGCCCAGTTTCCATTTGGATATGATAAAGAAGGAAATGTGGTTACCGGTTTCTATGCAGGCCGCACCCATTCCATCATTGCGAATACGGATTGCGCCCTTGGTGTAGAAGAAAATCAGAAGATTCTGGAGATTATTCTGGAATTTATGAAAGAAGAAGGCATTACTGCTTATAACGAAGAGACAGGGGAGGGCTTACTCCGCCATGTACTTATCCGCAAGGGATTTTCTACAGGACAACTTATGGTGTGTCTGGTAATCAATGGAGTACGGATTCCATCAGTGGAAGTATTGATTGAGAAGCTTTGTAAGGTTGAGGGAATGACAAGTATTTCTCTCAGTATTAACAGAGAACGTACCAATGTTATTATGGGTACGGATATCCGTTTGCTTTGGGGAAAAGAGAGAATCGAAGATACCATTGGAGACTTGATTTTTACCATTTCTCCATTATCCTTCTTCCAAGTGAACCCGGTGCAGACGGAGCGAATTTACAAACAAGCCTTGGAGTATGCCAATTTGCAGGGTGAAGAGACTGTATGGGATTTATACTGTGGTATTGGAACCATTTCGTTATTCTTAGCGCAGAAGGCAAAACAAGTATATGGGGTGGAAATTATCCCACAGGCAATTGATGATGCAAAAGAGAATGCCGTCCGCAATGGTTTGACCAATGCTGAATTTTTCGTGGGAAAAGCAGAAGAAGTACTTCCTGAGAAATATGAAAGCGAAGGAATCTATGCTGATGTCATCGTAGTTGATCCACCACGTAAAGGATGTGACGAGCAATGCTTGTTTACCATGGTTCAGATGAAACCAAAGCGTATCGTGTATGTAAGCTGTGATTCGGCAACTTTAGCACGTGACACCAAGTATTTGTGTGAGAATGGATATGAGCTTAAGAAGGTTAGGGCATTTGATAATTTCCCGCAAAGCGTACATGTGGAGACGGTATGCTTATTGTCCAAACTTCATGAAGTGAAGCATCATGTGAATGTGACACTGGAGATAGATGAGTTGGATGTGACATCGGCAGAGAGTAAGGCGACGTATGAAGAGATTCGTAACTGGGTGCAAGAT
>JAZSEL010000068.1:0-66351 GCA_045531685.1 Lachnospiraceae bacterium
TTAAACAAAGACTGGTTCATGACATTACTTGACTTAGAAGACTATATCAAAGTAAAAGACCAGATGTTTGAAGATTATAAGGATCGTGAGAAGTGGCAGCAGATGATGCTTGTAAACATTGCAAAGGCAGGTTTCTTCTCATCAGACCGTACAATTGCAGATTATAACCGTGACGTTTGGAAACTGTCATAAAATATAGCCCTCCCTTTATGGAGTATCCCCCGGATTTTCCGGGGGATATTTCATTTTACAGAATAGGGTCGGAAGGATTGCAGAACATACTTTTGTTTTTTGACGAATAATACATAGTAATTTGGACACCCTACTTATGTGATTGTGAGATGTGCACAAAAATGAATGTCGAAAATTGATACAAGTGATGAAAATAGTATACAAGTGTTTACAGAAAGCGTTTTCTGTGTTACTATACAAACAGTTCCGGTAACGTTACCGATACCGATACCGATAACGGTGCCGAAAACGATACCGATAAGGTACCGAAGAGGTTACGGATGGAAACGCAACGGAAACAAAAGTATAGGATTAGAATTTAATTCAAACAAGAAAGGGAGACAAAAATGAAAAAGAAATTACTTAGCGCATTACTTAGTGTTGCAATGGTAGCTACTTTACTCACAGGTTGTGGTGCAAAAGAAGAATCTGCACCAGCAACAGAAAAAGCTGAAGAAGCAGCTCCAGCAGAAAAAGAAGAAGCTGCAGCAGAAGCTACAGCAGAAGGTGGTTCTGTTTACTACTTAAACTTCAAGCCAGAACAGGATGAAGCTTGGCAGAACTTAGCAAAGGCTTACACAGAAGCTACAGGTGTTGAAGTAACAGTTGTTACAGCTGCATCTGGTGAATATGAAACAACTCTTATGAGTGAAATGGGTAAGAGCTCAGCTCCTACATTATTCCAGGTTAACGGACCTGTAGGTTTACAGAACTGGAAAGATTATTGCTTAGATTTAACAGGAACAGATATCTACAACGAACTTACATCTGATGCTTTCGCATTAGAAGAAGATGGTATGGTTTACGGTATCGGTTATGTTATCGAATCTTACGGTATCATCGCTAACAAGACATTACTTGCAGAAGCAGGTTATGATGTTACAACAATTAACTCTTTCGAAGCATTAAAGGCTTGTGCAGAAGACATCACAGCTCGTAAAGACGAACTTGGATTTGGTGCTTTCTCTTCAGCAGGTATGGATCCTTCTTCTGACTGGAGATTCAAAACTCACTTAGCAAACCTTCCAATTTACTTCGAATATCAGGCAAACGGAATCAACGCTACAGATGCTATCAAGGGTGAGTTCTTAGACAACTACCGTAACATCTGGGATTTATATATCAACAACAGCACATGTGCTCCAGCTGAATTATCAGCTAAGACAGGTGATGACTCTAGAGCAGAATTCTTAGCAGGCGAAGCAGTATTCTTCCAGAACGGTTCTTGGGAATACGGCAGCTTAACAGCAGAAGGTGCTTTCTCTGATGAAGATTTAGTTATGATTCCAATCTACGTTGGAGCAGGTGACGAAGCTAACCAGGGTCTTTGTACAGGTACAGAAAACTACTGGTGTGTAAACTCTCAGGCAGATGAAGCTGACATTCAGGCTACATTAGATTTCATCGCTTGGTGTGTAACTTCAGCAGAAGGTACAACAGCTATGGCTAATGACATGGGATTCGTAATTCCATTCAAGAAAGCAGCAGTTTCTCCTAACCTCTTCGTAAAACAGGATACAGAATACACAGCAGCTGGTAAGACTCCTGTTTCATGGAACTTCACAACAATGCCATCAGAAGAATGGAAGAACGGTGTAGGTTCTGCATTAACTGCTTATGCAGCAGACCAGACAGATGCTAACTGGGATGCAGTGGTTGCAGCATTCGTTGACGGATGGGCTTCTGAATACGCATTAGCAAACGGACAGTAAAAAATATACTGAAATACAAACAGAGGGCAGGCAGTTTTGCCTGCCCTCACTTAAGGAAAAAGCGGTAAAAGCGTGCCGTGGGATACATGTAGTTTTTAGTTAGTCTGGAGGTAACATATGGAAAAAGCAATTAAAAGATGTGCACCGATTTTGGTGTTGCCGACGTTTTTGGCATTCACAATCGGATTTATTGTTCCTTTTTTTCAAGGATTATATCTTTCGTTTTGTCAGTTTACAACAGCAAAAGATGCTGAGTTTATCGGTTTTGGAAACTACATGAGAGTTTTCCAGGATTCAACATTTTTAGATTCGTTTGGATTTACAGTGTCCTTCGCTGTAGTGTCCATTTTATCAATTAACATTATCGCATTTGCTCTGGCTATGATTCTTACCAGAGATAATTTAAAGGGAACCAATGTGTTCCGTACCGTATTTTTTATGCCAAACTTAATCGGTGGTATCGTATTAGGTTATATTTGGCAGATTTTACTTAACTGTGTACTTTCCATCGTGGGAGAACCATTACTTGCACTTAACAGCACAGCCGGTTATTGGGGTATGATCATTTTGATGTGCTGGCAGCAGATTGGTTACATGATGATTATTTATATTGCCGGTATCCAGAACGTACCGGAAGCTTTGGTTGAAGCAGCCGCTATTGGCGGTGCTACATCATGGCAGACATTAACAAAAGTCAAATTACCGATGGTAATGCCTTCTATTACTATCTGTGTATTCTTAACATTAACAAACTCCTTTAAACTGTTCGACCAGAACTTGGCATTAACAGCCGGAGAACCTAGACATGCAACAGAAATGCTTGCCCTCAATATTTATAACACCTTCTATGCAAGAGCCGGTGCTCAGTGGAAGGGCTTAGGCCAGGCAAAAGCCGTTGTATTCTGTATCCTGGTTATCGTTATTTCCTTGATTCAGTTTAAGGCAACACATTCAAAGGAGGTACAGCAGTAATGACAACAAGTAAAAAGAAAATTGTTAACAATATTTTTTCCGTTATTTTAGCTGTATTGTCCGTTGCGTATGTGTATCCTGTTTTCATGATTTTAATTAACTCTTTAAAAGAAGAAAACAGTATTACAACAAATGGAGCATTTACGCTTCCGACAGCAGAAACATTTACAGGACTTACTAACTATGTCAGTGCTATTGAAGCACAGGGATTTTTAAGAAGTCTTGGTTACAGCTTGATTATTACGATTACTTCAGTAGGAGCAATCTTATTATTCTGCTCTATGAGTGCATGGTATGTTGCACGTGTTAAGACTGTATTTTCAACAATGTTATATTACCTCTGTGTATTTTCAATGGTAGTTCCATTCCAGATGGTTATGTATACATTGGCATCTACAGCAGATTCACTTAAGTTGAATACACCTTGGAACATTTGGATTATTTATCTTGGATTCGGTGCAGGTCTTGCAGTATTTATGATTACCGGTTTCATGAAATCCGTTCCGCTTGAAATTGAAGAGGCAGCAATGATTGACGGATGTACTCCTCTTAGAACATTCTTCTCAATTGTTATGCCTATGTTAAAACCAACATTGATTTCTGTAGGTATTTTGGAAGCAATGTGGGTATGGAATGACTACTTACTTCCGACATTGGTACTTGATATTAAGAAATATAAGACGATTCCAATGTTAATCCAGTACTTCCGCGGAAGCTACGGAAGAGTAGAAATGGGACCTATGATGGCATGTATCATGTTAACCATCATCCCAATTATTATTGTATATCTTGCAGGTCAGAAGCACATTATCAAGGGTGTTGCTGCCGGTGCTGTTAAGGGCTAATAAGGAAATCGAATTTGCTGCCTGTCCTCCCAATTAAGCGGGCAGCAAAAACATGAATAGAAAGGTTACTGATTAACATGAGAAAAAGTGGTATTCTCTTGGCAATTTCCAGCATTCCTTCAAAATATGGAATTGGAACTTTCTCAAAAGAAGCATATGAATTTGTAGATTTTTTAGAAAAATCAGGACAGAGTCTTTGGCAGATTCTGCCTCTGGGTCCTACCGGTTACGGAGATTCTCCATATCAGTCATTCTCAACCTTTGCAGGTAATCCATACTACATTGATATGGAAGAATTTATTGAAAAGGGATTTTTAACAAGAGAAGACTGCGAGAACGCAGGATTTTTAGAAGGTGCTTTTGTAGATTACGAAAAAATCTTCTATGGCAAATTTGAGTTATTAAGAAAAGCATATAAAAACAGCAATATTACTGAAGATGTTGATTACCAAAAATTCGTTGCTGATAATCAGGCATGGCTTCCGGATTACGCTTTGTATATGGCGGTAAAGGATTCCTTCGGTGGTATCAGCTGGATTGAATGGGATGAGGACATCAAGCTTCGCAAGAAAGAAGCACTGCAGAAGTACAAAGAGGAATTAAAAGAACAGATTGAGTTCTATCAGTTCCAACAGTACTATTTTGCAAAACAATGGAAAGCACTTAAGAAGTACGCCAATAACAAAGGAATTGAAATTATTGGTGACATTCCGATTTACGTTGCTCTTGACAGTGCGGATACATGGGCCAATCCACAATTATTCCAAGTGGATGAGGAATGTATCCCGGTAGCTGTAGCCGGTTGCCCTCCAGACGCTTTTTCCGCAACCGGACAGTTATGGGGAAATCCTCTGTACGACTGGGAATATATGAAGAAGACAGAGTATGCCTGGTGGGTTGAGCGTATCCGTTACTGTTATGAGATATATGACATTGTACGTATTGATCATTTCCGTGGTTTTGACGAATATTATTCCATTCCTTACGGAGACCCAACGGCAGAGTTTGGTCATTGGGAAAAAGGACCGGGTTACGAACTGTTCAAGGTAATCAAGAAAAATCTTGGAAAGATTAAGGTTATTGCAGAAGATTTAGGTTTCTTAACGGATACAGTTATTAAATTAGTAGAAAAGACCGGATATCCGGGAATGAAGGTACTTCAGTTCGCCTTTGATTCCAGAGAAGAAAGCGATTATCTTCCACATAATTATGTGAGAAACAGTATTGTATATACGGGAACGCATGATAATGATACTACTAAGCATTGGTATGAAGTATTAGACAAACAGGATAAGAGATTTGCGAACCGTTATCTTGACGGAGCTAATAAAAATAATATCTGTAAGAAAATGATTCGTTCCGCTCTTGGCAGCGTGGCAGATACAGCAGTAATTCCAATGCAGGATTATCTGGAATTGGATGGAGAAGCAAGAATGAATGAGCCGTCCACATTAGGTAAGAACTGGAAATGGCGTCTCGTAGATGGTCAGATTACAGATGAATTGGCAAAGGAAATCTATAGCCTGACAAAAACATATGGTCGTTTATCATAGTCGTAGTCCTATTATTTATAACCGGGAAAGTTTTGGGAATGTACTTTCGGGTTGTATTTTTGATGAAAAATGGGGATTGTGCTATACACAATCTCCATTTGTGTTATAATAAAAGCCGTGTTGCAAAGAAATGGGGAAGAACATGAGTGCAGAAGAGATGCTACAAGAGGAATTGAATACAGAAGAAGGTGTAGAGATTACCATAAAGGATATTGCACGTATATGCGGTGTAGGTGTCAGTACGGTGTCCAGAGCTATCAATAATCATCCGGATATTAATCCGGTGACTAAGAGAGCCATCATGGAAACTATTGAAAAATATGGATACATACCAAATAATAGTGCCCGTAATCTGAAAAGAACGGATGCAAAGTGTATTGCAATTCTCGTAAAAGGTCTTACCAATCCGTTTTTTGCACAGATGATTCGTATTATTGAAGAAGCTGTTGAAAAGAAAAAATATTCATTAGTACTTCGTCATGTCGAATTTTCTGAGGATGAAGTGGATGTAGCATTGGAACTGGTAAAAGAAAAGCGTCTTCGTGGTATTGTCTTTTTGGGAGGATATTTTAACCATTCAGAAGACAGACTCAGTAAGATTAATGTTCCGTTTGTTTTGGCAACCGCAGGATGTGTTCCGGAGAATATGAGCCGGAAGTCTTATTCATCATTAGCGGTAGATGATGAAAAAGAAGGGTACCGGATGACACGATATCTGATTGAACAGGGGCATGAGAAGATAGCCATTCTTTCCGCAGAATCAACAGATGTCAGCGTAGGTAAGCTTCGTTTGGAAGGATACAAACGTGCACTTATGGAAAACGGAATTGCCATCGACGAAGATTTAATATGTCCGATGAAGGATGATGTAGAGTTTTATTCCATGGAAAATGGTTATGTAGTAGCATCGGAACTGTTGGAGAGAAGAAAGGATGTTACCGCTATTTTTGCCATTTCCGACTTGTTGGCAATCGGAGCCTGTCGTGCAATAAAGGATAAGGGACTTGCCATTCCAAGCGATATTGCCGTATGCGGATATGATGGAATCGATATGGGGCAGTATTATAACCCAAGTATTACTACCGTGAAGCAGCCGGTAGATGATATCGCCCAAGAAGCAATCAAACTCTTGTTTAATATTATTGGTAAAAAGCAGGAGCATCAGCATAAGGTATATGATGCAGAGCTCTTGGTAAGAGAATCAACAGAAATGGTAAGATAAGAATTGATGATTACCCTTCCGTAATTCAAAAATTGGATTGCGGAAGGATTTTTTATTGTAGTGTCTAAAGGCTACTTGATAACTTGAAAAGTGATATAGTAGAGGAAATATATTCATTTGGCAAAAAATAATGTATAATAATAAAAGAATTACTGTAATGAGTAGTATAGATTTGTGGAATGTATGTAGGGGATAGAACATGAAAATCAGAGTAATCAACAAATCATATGAAGAAGTATTACGCATGCCACAGTATAAGTATAAAAAGCCAAGACATCAATTGGGGATTTTACGTCCGATTTTAAAGGTTGTGTGTTGGTTTTTGCTGAAACTGAATGGGTTTACTTATGAAAAAATCGGGATGGACAAGTTAAAGAAAGGGGAGCCTTGTCTTGTACTTATGAATCATTCCAGTTTTATTGATTTGGAAATTGCAGCTTTTTTATTGGCGGACAGAGAATGGCATATTGTAACCACATTGGATGGATTTGTTGGTTTGGATTGGCTACTGCCTTTGGTAGGATGTATTCCCACTAAGAAGTTCATTAATGATGTAAGCCTGGTGCGTGATATGCGTTATACGGTAAAGGATTTGAAGGCATCTATTATTATGTATCCGGAAGCAAGCTATAGCTTTGACGGAACAGCAACCACCTTGCCGGACAGCCTTGGAAAGTGCTTGAAAATGCTGGATGTGCCGGTAATCATGATAAAGACGGAAGGTGCTTTTTTACGTCAGCCATTGTACAATTGCCTGAAGTTGCGTAAGACAAAGATTTCAGCGACAATGGAATATGTACTTTCACCGGAAGATATCAAAGAAAAGACACCGGATGAATTGAATGAAGTATTAATCAAATGCTTTGATTTTGATAATTTTAGAACCCAGCAGGAAAAGGGAATTCTGATTAAAGAGGAATATCGTGCAGATGGGTTACAGAGAGTATTATACAAATGTCCTCACTGTATGACAGAGGGCAAGACTGTGGGGGAAGGGATTACACTTACCTGCAAGGAGTGCGGAACGGTATACGAATTAACCGAAACCGGATATCTGGAATGCAAAACCGGTGAAACCAAGATTAACCACATTCCGGATTGGTATAAATGGGAACGTGAATGTGTCCGCAAAGAACTTGAGGAGAATACATATAAGCTGGATGTTTTAGTGGATATCTACATGCTGATTAACACAAAATGTGTGTATCGTGTGGGGGAAGGCCGTTTGGTGCATACTACAGAAGGCTTCCATTTAACCGGCTGTGACGGACAGATTGATTACAAATTAAAGCCCCAGAAATCCTACAGCCTGTATTCCGATTATTACTGGTATGAAATCGGAGACATGATTAGTATCGGGGATACTAAGATTCAGTATTACTGTTTCCCGAAAAAGCAGGAGAATGTGGTGGCAAAGACCAGACTTGCTGCCGAGGAGTTATATAAGATGGTGAAGATAGGGAAGTAGTGTGCTAGAAAAGCGTTGGACCAGACTAGGACTTGAAAAGAGTGAATTGGTCGGGGAGGAAAATATGTGATTCCCGACTAAGAGATGGAAAATATGGATTGGTCGGGTATAGAAGAAGAGATGGTCCCGACTAGGTGATACAAAGTATAGATTAGTCGGGAGTTGAGAGACGGTTGTTCCCGACTGAAGGAAGAAAAATACGAATTGGTTGGGAGTGGGAGAAAAATTTGAGCCGACTAGATGGCAAAAAAAAAAAATTAGTAGGGGACGATAGAAATATGAGCCCCGACCAGAATGAAAAAAATACAAATAGAGCGGAGTTAAACAAAATAGAGATATATAAATGAGCCGAAAGCCGAATAGGATTCCTATTCGGCTTTCAAGTTATCTATAAATGGTTGGAATATTTCTTTATTTATAACAATGCCAGAACAAACTACTGCAATCAATAATAATTTCACCCTGCTCTTTAATTATATTATCAAAATGAGTAATAAGTTTTAATTTGTTAGCTTCCAGATAGTCCTTTGCTTCCGGGAAACGTTCCATTGCACGCTCAAATAGCTCATCCGCAGATTCATAACGGAATGGGGAAGGAAGAACAACTTCTGTAACCTTTTTAAAATATTTTTCAAGAATAAGCTTAAAGGAATCACCCTGTGCTTTTGCTTCCCTGTATTTGTCCATTGCAAAGGTTGAATTGAATCCCATCGCCTTAAAGGCATCTACCCAGAAAAGCTGTTCTGGACTTGCACAGATACTGTTAACAGAGAACATGCCACCTTCCGTAAGGCGTTCAGCCACATTTGCAACAAAAACTTCTTCATCATGGAGTACATCCATAATGTAATGGGCAATTGCCATGGAGTATGGTGCTTTTTGAGAGAGTGCATCCCATGTCTCTTTCTTTTCTACATCTTCCCAGAATACGGTAATGTTTGTCCCCTGAGCCAATTTATCAGAATTTTCAATAATAAATTTGAAGAAATCTTCGGCCCAACTTTCCGGTAAATCGTAGCCATCTATGGTAACGCCTGCCGGAATGTTAGTCCAATTGTTTCTCCATACCTTAGAAAAACCACAACCTAGGTCAAGAATACGCTCGCCTTCCTTGATTCTAAGAGAATTGTAGATTTTCACATACCAATCAAGGTTATCGGCATTGTGTTTCAGTGCATGGAAATGGCCTTCGTCAGCCTTTTGATCCGCCTGGATGTCTCTGATAATATCAGCCACATCATCCCAATCCGGTTTGCCGTTGCTTCTTGCAATGGCGGCTTTGATTCTGGTAATGGCTTTTTGAAGTTCGTAGCGTTTGGCTTCCATCATATCAATCTGACTCTGAAGTGTTTCTAAGATACTTCCATTATCATTCTGAATCAGATTTTCTTTGATTTCTTCTAAGGAAAATCCTACTTGTTTTAAAGCAATGATTTTTTCAAGGACTAACAGAGCCTCTTTGTCATACAAACGATAATTGCCCTCAGAATATTCCGATGGTTTGAGAAGTCCTTTTTCATCATATAAACGTACTGCTTTTTGAGAAATTCCTGCTTTTTTTGCAATTTCTCCGGTTGTCATTTTCTTTGTCATACTGTTTCTTCCTTTCGGTAATGATACATTTTAGTGTTTCTGTGAACGTTCATGTATCTACCGTAATGGATTCCCCAAGGGAAGAGTCAAGGGCATACTTAAAAATTTTTTGAAAAGTTTCACGGCTTGATTCCCTTGGATAGATTAGAGTTATGATAACGTTTATCCTGTGTTACATCCTGATCAAACCATGAAGGAGGAATAAAGGAATATGCTTCCTTTTCACTGTCAAATTCCACTTCAGCGATTACCAGAGGAGCCAAATCGCCTTCGAAAATATCAAGTTCAATGGTGTAGTTCTCATAAGGAATGAGATAACGGGTTTTAGAAATTACAAGACCATCTGCTTTTGGAAGAAGGTGATGAAAGGATTCTTCATTAAGTGGAAGATTATATTCTTCTCTGGCTAATAATCCTCTTCCTTTATAAGTAAGAATATAATCGTTATCCTCACGTCGTATGCGGATAACCGGGTCTGTATTTAAATACGCTTGCGTTAATTTTTTATATGAATAATTGCTTAAGTCAGGTAATTCTTTAATTGTAAATTTGCGTTCGATTTCCATGGTGTTCCTCGTTGCTTGTTATTTTTTGTTTATAAAATAACGATAGAGAAGTATATTTAAAAAGTCAATGAGTTTTGATTGACTTTTCAATGGTAAATTAATACGATAAGTATATAAATTAAGATAGAGAGGGAATAGATTATGGCACATACAGCAATTTTTTTAGCAGAAGGTTTTGAAGAAATAGAAGGTTTGATGGTAGTGGACATGCTTAGAAGAGCAGGATTTACAGTTGATATGGTATCCATCTCTGATTCTTTGCAGGTGACGGGGTCACATGCCATTACCGTAACAGCGGATAAGTTGATTAAGGATATTGATTTTGATGCCTATGATTTACTGGTATTGCCGGGCGGAATGCCGGGCACCATTCATCTGGGAGAGTGCAAGGTGTTATGTGATGAGTTGATTAAGGCTTACGTAAATGGCAAGAAGATTGCGGCTATCTGTGCGGCACCCACAGTGTTTGGCAAGCTTGGATTGCTGGAAGGCAAGATGGCTTGTTGTTATCCGGGCATGGAAGATGGTCTTACGGGAGCAGAAGCAACCACTTCTTCTGTGACAGTGGACGGCAACATTATTACAAGTCGCGGTCTCGGAACAGCTCTTGATTTTGCACTTACATTGATTGAAGAATTTAACGGAAAAGAAGCTGCGGACAAATTGGCAGCAGCAGTGGTATATATGTAATTCGAAACATATAATGGATGTAAAGATTGTGTTTTGTATACAAAACCTCTTGAAATTCTAATACAAAAAGTTATGTAAACAAAAAATACCTACTATTCGCTATTGAGTAAGTTGGATAGTGGGTATTTTTATGCTTTTTGATGTGTCTTTTTCAAGAACATGAAGAGAATATTGCGAAAATATATCGATTTATGCCTACTAATAATGTAATTCAGGACAGTCAGTAGGTAAAAGCTGAATGGAAGACATGTTTTCATACCTACCAGGATAAAGGATTTGAAGATTTAGTGGGTAAGCATAGAAAAAACGTGAATTTTTCTACCTACTTTTATGGCAAGACCGGGTAAGTAGTGGGTAAGAATAGAAAAAACATGAGATTTCCTACCTGATGAAGTGGCAAATTTATTTATCTAGTAGGTAAATATGAAAAAGAAGTGCCTCGCAGATTCGAAATTCTGTAAAGCACTTCTCTAAGATGGCCGGATTTGTAAGCTGAAATTATGAAATTGATAATTTCTTATACAATCAAGCCTTAATTAGCTGCCTATGCAGCTTATTTCATCTGTTCTTCCTGCTTCTTAATCATTCTACGAACCATTTCGCCACCGATTGAACCAGCTTCTTTAGAAGTAAGATCTCCGTTGTAACCTTCTTTTAAGTTAACACCTAATTCAGATGCAACTTCTGTTTTTAAACGATCCATAGCTGCTTTAGCTTCTGGAACTTCCATACGGTTTGAATTTCTGCTTGTCATAGTATTTCACCTCACTAATTTTTTTTCTAAGAAGATAAGTGACTACTCTGCCGCTTATCCTCTTACAATAATGAAAGTATGATACATGTCAGTGACAATCATGTTTGCAATCGTTACGCTTTATTTCATCGCTTATCTTGATTCTAGTATCTGTCGTAATAAATTTTTTATGTTGGAAAGTTTTGTAAATGAAACAGTGTGATATTAAAAAGAAAAATTATTTTGCTGAGCACTTTTCACAAGATGAAAGATAGTGTGAGATAAAAAACGGCGAAAAAATAAATAAAAATGCGAATAATTTTTTGTAAAACCTCTGGAAGTTGCGCGCCTTGTATGCTATAATCGTAAAATGACTGTGATTATGGACAAATATAGGTAAATCACGGATGGTAGTGACCTGATTAGTTAAGGAGGAAAATAGATTATCATGAGCGTACAGGTAGAAAAGTTAGAAAAAAACATGGCGAAACTTACAATTGAAGTTCCGGCTGAAGAATTAGACAAGGCAATTGAAAAAGTATATCAGAAGCAGAAGAACAGCATTAGCATTCCTGGTTTCCGTAAGGGTAAAGTGCCACGTGCAATGGTAGAAAAGATGTACGGAAAGGAAGTATTCTATGAAGATGCAGCGAATGAGCTTATGCCTGCAGCATACGAAAAAGCATATGATGAATGTGGCGAAGATATCGTATCTTCTCCAAAGGTAGATGTGGTACAGATTGAAGCAGGTAAGCCATTTATCTTTACAGCAGAAGTTGCATTAAAGCCGGAAGTGACATTAGGAACATATAAGGGTGTTACAGTTGATAAAGTAGAAGTTACTGTAACAGATGAAGACGTAGATGCAGAAATCGAAAAAGAAAGAGAACGTAACGCAAGAAGCATTAGCGTATCTGACCGTGCAGTAAAAGACGGTGACCAGACAGTTATCGACTTTGAAGGATTTAAGGACGGCGTTGCATTTGAAGGCGGCAAGGGAGAAAACTATCCGCTTACAATCGGTTCCGGTGCGTTCATTCCTGGATTTGAAGATCAGTTAATCGGTAAAAACATCGGTGAAGAAGTAGAAGTTAACGTTACATTCCCGGAAGAATATCAGGCAGAAGAATTAGCAGGACAGCCTGCAGTATTCAAGGTAACTGTAAAAGAAATCAAAGAAAAGCAACTTCCTGAATTAGATGATGAATTTGCAGCAGAAGTTTCTGAATTTGATACCCTTGCAGAATACAAGGAAGACGTTAAGAAGAATTTAACAGAAAAACGTGAAAAAGATGCTAAGAACGCAAAGGAAGATGCCGTAATCGATGCAATCATCGAAGAAGCACAGATGGATATTCCGGAAGCAATGATTGAAACACAGCAGAGACAGATGATTCAGGAATTTGCCCAGAACATCCAGATGCAGGGTCTTTCTATTGAACAGTACTTCCAGTTCACAGGTTTAACAGCAGAAACAATGATGGCACAGGTTAAGCCACAGGCTGAGAAGAGAATTAAGTCAAGACTGGTATTAGAAGCTATCGTAAAAGCTGAAAACATTGAAGCTACAGAAGAAGACTTCGACAAGGAAGTAGCAAGAATGGCTGAAATGTATCAGATGGAAGCAGACAAGGTAAAAGAAACAGTTGGCGAAGAAGGCAAGAAGCAGATTATGACTGATTTAGCAGTATCTAAGGCTGTAGAACTTGTTGTTAACGAAGCAAAAGAGAAATAAGAAGTAAGCGAATGCGGTTTCTGCCAACGGCAGAAACCGTTGCTAATTAAAGACAACTGAGGGGATTAGCGTAATTATAGAGAATAGCAAAGAGGCAGTACAGGAAGTGTACTGAAGGAGGGCGTATGAATTTGATACCTTATGTCGTAGAACAGACCAGCAGGGGGGAACGTTCCTATGATATCTATTCCAGATTGTTAAAGGATAGAATTATCTTTTTAGGTGACGAAGTAAACAATGATACAGCAGCTACCGTAGTAGCACAGCTTCTTTTCTTGGAAGCAGAGGATCCGGAAAAGGATATTCACTTATATATCAACAGCCCGGGTGGAGTCATTACAGCAGGTATGGCTATTTATGATACCATGCAGTACATCAAATGTGATGTTTCCACAGTATGTATCGGAATGGCAGCCAGCATGGGTGCATTCTTACTTGCAGGCGGTGCAAAGGGCAAACGTTATGCACTTCCAAATGCAGAGATTATGATTCATCAGCCACTTGGCGGTGCTCAGGGACAGGCAACGGATATTGAGATTTCTGCAAAGCATATTTTAGCAATAAAAGAACGATTAAATACAATTTTAGCAGACAGAACAGGTCAGCCGTTTGATGTGATTGCGGCAGATACCGAGCGTGATAATTGGAAAACTGCGCAGGAAGCCAAGGAATACGGTTTGATTGATGCAGTTATCACCTCACATTCAGAAGAAGCCTAAAACAATGGGCATTTTCGGATGGTATGCCAGCCAAAATAGTGAAGAAAAGTAAGTGCAAAGAAAGGCAGAAAAAATGGTAGGAAAGAATTCTGACGGAAGTATCAGATGTTCCTTTTGCGGTAGAACACAGGACCAGACCAGAAAAATGATTGCAGGTCCATCCGGTTCCGGTGTATACATCTGCGGAGATTGTATCGACATCTGTTCCGATATTATGGAAGAGGAATTTGAGGAAGAAGATATTCAGGAAGAGGCACCACAGATTAATCTGCTGAAACCGGCAGAAATCAAAGATTTTCTGGACGAATATGTAATTGGACAGGATGCAGCGAAAAAAACGCTTGCTGTAGCTGTTTACAATCATTATAAAAGAGTAACCGGTGTTAGCGAGGACGATGGTGTAGAACTGCAAAAGAGTAATATCATCATGGTGGGACCAACCGGTTCCGGTAAGACATACCTTGCCCAGACTCTTGCCAAGATTATTAATGTGCCATTTGCCATTGCAGATGCCACCACATTAACAGAAGCAGGCTATGTTGGTGAAGACGTTGAGAATATTCTTCTCAAATTAATCCAGGCAGCAGACTATGATGTTGAGCGTGCCCAGTACGGAATTATTTATATTGATGAAATTGATAAGATTACCAAGAAGAGTGAAAATGTTTCCATTACCCGTGATGTATCGGGTGAGGGTGTTCAGCAGGCTCTTTTAAAGATTATTGAAGGTACGGAAGCAAGTGTTCCTCCACAGGGCGGAAGAAAGCATCCTCATCAGGAACTGATTCAGATTGACACCTCCAATATTCTCTTTATCTGCGGTGGTGCTTTTGATGGTTTGGAAAAAATCATTGAGAAGCGTTTGGACCGCAAGGTAATCGGTTTTAACAGTGAAATATCTGAGTGCATTTCCGAAAAGGAAATCAGTCGTTTGTTAGAGCAGATGACACCACAGGATTTGGTGAAATTCGGTCTGATTCCGGAATTCGTAGGACGTGTTCCGGTTCAGGTAGCATTAGAAGGGCTGGATAAGGATGCCCTTGTGCGTATTTTAACAGAGCCAAAGAACGCATTGGTAAAGCAGTATCGTAAATTATTTGCTTACGATGGCGTGGATCTTTCTTTTGAGGAAGACGCAATCGAAAGCGTAGCTACAAAGGCACATGAACAGAAAACAGGTGCCAGAGGGTTGCGTACGATTCTGGAAAAAGCCATGATGGATGTTATGTTTACGATTCCGTCGGATGAAACCGTTACCCAGTGCATCGTGACCAAGGATGCCGTAGAAGGTAAGGGAGAACCGAAGGTAATCCGCAGACGTAAGTAACAGGTGTGAGAATCACACAAGAAAAGCTTAGAAGCTGTGACACGGAGTATTATAGGACCATTCCTTAGTGCCACAGCTTTTTTACTTGAGGAAGAGATACATGGAAAGACAGCTTATTTATCCGTTAATTGCATTGCGGGGGATTACTGTTTTCCCCGGAATTATTATACATTTTGATTTAAACCGCAAGAAATCCATTGCAGCTGTCAACGCGGCTATGCAGAACAATCAGGAAGTGGTTGTGTGCTGTCAGAAGCAGACGGATGTGGACGAACCGGGTAGGGAAGATTTATATGATGTGGGAACCATTGTGGTAATCAAGCAGGTGACCAAGCTCCCGGGCGGATTAATGCGTATTTTGGTAGAAGGCAGACAGCGTGCAGTGATTGAATCACTGGATGCCATCAGTGAAAAATTCTACACAGCGGTTGTTACTCCAAAGGAAGAACCCCTTACAACAGAGGAAACTATCATTGAAGAGGCAGCAATGCTTCGGGTATCCATGGAGGCTATGACAGGCTATATGGAGCATTTTCCAAGAATTGCCAAGAGTTTACAATCCCAGATTCAGGAGAGTATGAATCTTACGGAAATTCTGGATAAAATGGCTGCCAATATGCCGATTTCCTATGATAAAAAGCAGCAGGTTCTTGCTGCCTTTACAACAAAAGAGCGGTTCGATGTTATGAACCGGATTTTGTTGGAGGAAGTAGAGATAGCAGATGTGAAAGAGAAACTGGCCGCAGAAATCAAAGGAAAGGTTGAGAAAAACCAGAAAGAGTACATTCTGCGGGAACAGCTTTCCTATATCCGTAAAGAATTGAATGGTGAAAATTCCTTAACCGAATCGGAGGTGTTTTTACAGCAGCTGGATGAGCTTAATGCAGACGATACGATAAAGGATAAAATCAGAAAAGAAATTAACCGCTACGAGACCATTTCCCACAGCAGTTCGGAAAGTGCCATGGAGCGTGCTTATATTGAAGCTTTACTCAGTATGCCATGGAATAAAGAGTCCGTGGATACAACTGACCTTTCCCGGGCAGAAGAAATCCTTGAAAAGAACCATTATGGTATGGAAAAAGTAAAGGAGCGTATTTTAGAATTCTTAGCAGTCCGCCGGATGACGGAAAAAAGCGACAGCCCAATCATCTGTCTGGTAGGACCTCCGGGAACCGGTAAAACCTCCATTGCCAAAAGTGTGGCAGAGGCTTTGAGTAAGAATTACCAGCGTATCTGTCTTGGTGGTGTGCGTGATGAAGCAGAAATCCGCGGACACAGAAGAACCTATGTAGGTGCCATGATGGGACAGGTGGCAGGTGCCATCCGTCATGCCGGTGTAAAAAATCCATTGGTGCTATTGGATGAAATAGATAAGGTCAGCAATGATTACAAGGGAGATACTTTCTCAGCATTGCTTGAAGTGTTGGACCCTGACCAGAATAAACATTTCAGGGATCATTATGTGGAATTGCCTTTGGATTTGTCCAAGGTATTCTTTATCGCAACTGCTAACAGCACCTCTACCATTCCGAGACCGCTTTTGGACCGTATGGAAGTAATTGAGGTGTCCAGTTATACAGAAAATGAGAAATTCCATATTGCCAAGGAGCATCTTTTGAAAAAGCAGCTTGTGGCAAACGGAATGGATAAAGGAAAGCTTAAGATTGCGGATAAGGCATTAAAGGATATGATTTGTTACTATACAAAGGAAGCCGGAGTCCGTGAACTGGAGCGTAAAATCGGCACGGTATGCCGTAAAGCAGCAAGGGAGTATTTGCAGAACGATAATACGAATATTCGGGTAAACAGTACGAATCTATCTGATTATCTGGGTATCCGTAAGTACACGCTGACAATGGCTAACAAAAAGAATGAGATTGGCATTGTCAGAGGTTTAGCATGGACGGCAGTTGGTGGTGATACCTTACAAATCGAAGTGAATGTGATGCCGGGTAAAGGCGAAATAGGCCTTACAGGTCAGATGGGTGAAGTTATGCAGGAATCTGCCATGATTGGCTTCAGCTACATCCGTTCCATTGCGTCCAAATATAAGATTAATCAGGACTTCTTTAAGAAGAATGACCTGCATATCCATATTCCGGAAGGTGCCGTACCAAAGGATGGTCCAAGTGCCGGAATCACTATGGCGACAGCGATGCTTTCTGCTATCACTAAGAAAAAAGTGGATTGCAAGCTTGCCATGACAGGGGAAATTACTCTTCGCGGAAAAGTCCTTCCTATCGGAGGATTGAAAGAGAAACTATTGGCCGCTAAGATAGCAGGAATAAAGAAAGTTCTCATTCCTGAAGAAAATAAGAAAGACGTAGAAGAGATATCTACAGAAATAATTGAAGGATTAGAAATCGTATTTGTAACTGACATGAATGAAGTATTAACACATGCACTTGTATAAATAGCATGTTTATGTGGAGAGGAAGGTTGGGCTGGGGAGCTGCTCACAACCATCTGAACACGCCGGCACTTAACGAGGCGAAGCCGAGTTTAGTACCGCTGCGTGTGAGGCTGAGCGAGAGCGTGTTGTGACAGCCGCCAGCCCGGTGTCCCCCAGAGAAAGAGGTAATTATGGTAATTAAGAGTGTAAATTTAGAAACTGTCTGTGGCGTGACGAGCACGTTGCCGGACAATCAATATCCTGAATTTGCATTTGCAGGAAAGAGTAATGTGGGTAAGTCTTCTCTCATTAATGCTCTGATGAACCGCAAAAATTATGCGCGTACCAGTCAGCAGCCGGGAAAGACCCAGACCATTAACTTTTATAATATCAATGACGCATTGTACTATGTGGATTTGCCGGGATACGGGTATGCCAATGCCAATGAAAAAGTAAAAGCCCAGTGGGGAAAGATGATTGAAAAATATCTTCACACCTCCCGGCAGCTAAAGCTGGTCTTTTTGTTGATTGATATCCGTCATGCACCGGGAAATAACGATGTGCATATGTATCAGTGGGTAAAAGAAAATGGATTTGATCCGGTAATCATTGCTACGAAAGCAGATAAGATAAAGCGTAGCCAGATTGATAAATGTCTGAAAGTAATCCGTGAGACCTTACAGGTAAGCAAGGACACGGTAATGATTCCGTTTTCCTCCCAGACCAAGCAGGGCAGAGAGGAAATTTATGAAGTGATAGAAAGGTATATTCAAGATTAATGAAAAAAACTGAAAAGTCTAGACAAGAGAAATGGTTGCAGATACTTTTCTTCCTTTATTTACTTTTTATTATCCGTGCAATTGTTTTTAAATATCCCCTTTCCCAGTTACAGGAAATTGCCGCTTCCTGGCAAAAGGATGTAATATGGCAGGGGCTTAGTACCGCTAATTTTACACCTTTTAAGACCATAAAGATGTATATCCGGTATTACGACCTTCCGGGACTCAGAAGCTTTGCCAATCTGTTTGGGAATATTTTCATATTTGTTCCGGTGGGAATCCTATTGCCCATGGTGCATAGGTGCAGTAAAAATGTCATTTGCATGATGGTTAATGTATTACTTTTTATTGTCGGAATTGAAGTGTTCCAGTTGTTTTCCAACTTTGGAGCATTCGATGTGGATGATATTATTTTAAATACATTAGGGGTTATTATAGGAAGATGTCTGTATCGGATTTGGGAAAATAAGGACGGGAAAATGTAAATTCTTCCACAAATATTAAGAATTCAAGAGATTGAATAAAAGTATATGTATGCTATAATGAGACTGTGTGTAAAAGAAGTATCATTATAGCATTTTTTGTATAATAAAGATGCTTTGAGGGATAGATGTATGGACAAGAGCATTCGTAGAGTAAAGAACATATCGGCTATCTATTTGCTACCCAGTGTTATCGGGGTGGCACTCTTTTTTGTACTCCCTTTTTTGGTAGTGATTTATTACTCCGTAATTGACAATCCAATTTCCAGAGAGTTCGTTTTTTTGGATAATTTCCGCAGTTTGTTAACTAACAGAGCATTCCGGATGGCAGTAGGGAATTCCATGACATTTTCGTTTATCGCAGTTCCCCTTGTGATTGTTTTGTCCTTGGGAGTGGCTTTTTTATTGGATAAAAACATACCGGGAAAGAGCAGAATCCGTACCGCATTTTTAAGCCCTATGATGGTGCCCGTGGCCTCCGTCATTTTAATTTGGCAGGTTCTGTTTCACTACAACGGATTGGTGAATGAATTTGTACTTTCCCTTGGTGGAGATAAGATTGACTGGCTTAAGTCGGACTATGCCCAGATAGTAATAGTGATTCTTTTTGTATGGAAAAATCTTGGGTACAATATGATTCTGTTTATGGCGGCATTAGCCAATATTCCCAAGGAAGTGATTGAAGTGGCAGAACTGGAGAGTGCTACTAAGTGGCAGATTTTTTGGCACTTAAAATTGCGCTATCTTTCTTCCAGTGTTTTGTTTGTTACCATACTTTCCCTGATTAATTCTTTTAAAATATTCCGGGAGGTATATCTTCTTACCGGGGATTATCCGTATGAAGCTCTGTATATGTTGCAACATTATATGAATAATATGTTTCATTCCCTGGATTATCAGAAACTTTCGGCAGCAGCGATTATTATGTCACTGTTTATGATTGTATTAATCGGTATTTTATTTTTTGCGGAAAATGTAGTGGGGAAGGATTTAGATGGCTAATCATAATTTGGAGACAAGACTCCGTAAAAAAAAGAAACGACAGATACGAAAGCTTAGAAGCATTACCTTCTTTCTTGCCATATTGGCATGTATATTCCTGATACCCATAGTATTTACGGTTTGCAATTCCTTTATGACAGAAACAGAGATTACTGCCAATTACGGAATGGTATTTGAAAATGTGCAGGAGGGTTCTAAGCCATACATATCCGAAGCAGTCAATTTAAAATTTATTCCGGACAGGGTGACCTTTGACCAGTATCTGACGGTGTTGTTAAAGAGCCCGGATTATCTGTTAAAATTTTGGAATTCCGTGATACTGGTGGTGCCGGTTGTGGTATTCCAGTTATTGGTGGCATTGCTGGCGGCATACGGTTTTACCAGGTATAGAGGAAGAGTCCGTGAAATTATTTTCTTTTCCTATATTATCTTAATGTTGATGCCGTATCAGGTAACTTTAGTGCCGAACTTTTTGGTGTCAGAATGGCTACACATTTTGGATACCAATTGGGCTATATGGCTGCCGGGTATTTTCTCGCCATTTGCCGTATTTTTACTGACTAAGTATATGAGACGTATTCCGTTTGGTATCTTGGAGGCAGCAAAGGTGGACGGAGCCGGGGAGTGGCAGATTTTCCGATACATATGTGTGCCTTTGTGCAAGGGGGCGCTGACCAGTGTAGCAATTCTGGTGTTTATTGACTATTGGAACATGGTGGAACAGCCGTTGATTCTTTTAAGTGATTCTGACATGCATCCGTTGTCGGTATTTTTATCAAAAATCAATTCGGGAGAAATCGCTCTGGCATTTGCCGTAGCTTCTATTTATTTAATCCCTACCTTATTGGTGTATTTATACGGAGAGGATTATTTGGTGGAAGGTATTGCATATCAAGGCGGTTTGAAAGGATAAAGGAGAAGGGGACAAGAACAGTTCCTGCTCACAGGAGGAGTTATGGAAGATACAATAAAAATTCGTAAAGATAAAATAAAAAATGTGGCCATTGTTTTTTTAAGCATTATGCTGGTGCTCACATTCTTTTCCAATTCCATATTGAATCGTGCTTTGCCGGAGGTGGCAACGGAATATGTCCGCTATGACACTATTACGGAACGGGTGCGCGGAAACGGCGTAGTGGAAGCGGATGACCCATACAAGGTGGTTGTGGAGGATACCAGAACCATTTCCAGTGTTGCGGTTAGTGTGGGGGATGCGGTCACTAAGGATCAGGTGCTGTTTTATCTGGAAGATAAAGAAAGTGAAGAATTAAAGGAAAAAGAGCAGGAAGTTCAGGCAAAGGAGGATGAGCTGGATAAGGCAATTTTGAGTTATATGACAGCAATCCTCAGTGTGGATATTTCCAATGCGGCCTTTTTCAATATTGAAGGTGACAATATTGCTTCCTTAGGGGCATATCAGGCGCAGATTGAGGCATCCCGCCAGAAGGTGCAGAATGCACAGAATACAGTGGATAGCTTAAAGCGTCAGCAGTTGGTTGTTAATATGGAACCGTCCAGTGATATTGAGCAGGAGAAACAGTTGGCAGCCGCAGAAGCGGCTTACGAAAGTGCCAAAAATCATCTTGCGAGTGTGCAGGCACAGGTGGAGCAGGCAAGAGCAGCAATTGTTAGTATCGACCAGTACGCCGGTGCAAGTGATACCAACGGTGACGGATTTGGTGATGATACGGAAGCAAAATTAGATGCGTTAAGAGCAGAGCGGGAGTCTGCACGTGGCACAAAGGAAACATCATATACCGATGCAAGTGCAGCGTTGATAACAGCATTCCCAGCGGTAGATGAGTATTTTGATGACAATAAGATGCTTATAAATGATAGTGACCTGGATACCGTTAAAAGTCTTGTGACGGATGAAAATAGTTTTAATACATTTAAGGAAGCATACGGAGCCTATAAAGAAGCGGATAAAGCGGTAGAAGAGGTAAATAGTAAGATAACCCAATACGCGGAAGAAAAAACAAAGTGGAACGTAGCGAACAGCTCATTAGCAACGGCCCAGAGCGAGCGTGATACCTATAAAAAGAAAGTATCCAATTTAAAGGATGATGTGGAGGAAGATGCGGAAGAACAGTTACAGCAAAAGAACAATCTTACCCTAAGTTTATCGGATGCAGAGAAAGCTTTGGCAGATGCGCAAAAGGAACAGGAGCAATTATTAAAGGATATTAGTAGTGAACTTGCCCTGTCCAGTCAAAACGATGATATCAAAGACACAGAAGAAGAACTGGAAGAACTCCGTGAAGAATTGGAAGAACTCCGCGCAAAATCCACAGGTTCCACCATTGTGGCACCGGTAGACGGTACGATTATCAGTGTGGACAGGGTGGCAGGAGAAACTACCATGCCACAGGAAGCAGTAGCAACCATTCAAGTGGCAGGTAAGGGTATGAAGGTAAGCTTTTCCGTTACCAATGCCCAGGCAGCAAAGGTAAAAGTGGGCGATAAGGCAGAGTTACAGAACGCATGGTACTATAGTGACGTGATGATAACTTTGGATAAGATTAAACCGGATAAGGATGATCCGGGCAAGAAGAAGCTTCTGGAGTTTGTAGTAGAAGGTTCCGTTGCCGACGGGGAAAGCCTTTCCTTATCTGTTGGAGAGCGTAGTGCGGAATATGAGCATGTAGTTCCAAACAGTGCAATCCGGGAAGATAATAACGGTAAATTTATTTTCATTATTGAAGAAAAATCCACTCCATTTGGTAACCGTTATAAGGCAAAACGTGTGGATGTGGAAGTGCTGGCAAGTGATGAAATCAATACGGCAGTGCAGGCTGATTTACAGGGATATGAGTATGTGATTACCACATCTAATCAGCCGGTGGAAGCAGGAGATCAGGTTCGCTTGAACAGTTAGGAAGGATAGTCTTATGAACTTTTGGATGTCAAGATGGCAGGAACTGACCGGCCGTTATAAAAAAGGCTTTCTGACCTGTGTTGTTTGCATTTTATTGGTTATTGTATCCACCTTGGGTACCTGGCTTGCTACGAAAAATCTGTATGACCAGCAGATGGCAAAGCGTTGGGCAAAAGAAGAGGAGTATGCCCAGATAAGCTGTTTTTATCCGGTGTCCATGGCTTTGAGTGATTTTGATTTCTTAAGTCTGCATCATTCCATAAAGGAGGCTTTGGAAAAGGAATCCATTACTTCATATAGTGAAGATGCCAAGGTGTTTGTGGACGCATACAGTGTAAGCGGTAAGATAACCATTTCAACAGAAGGTAGTAATAAGGAAGTGAATGTGGTAGGTGTTTCCGACAATTTCTTTTTGTTTCACCCGTTGGAGATGCTGTCCGGTGCTTATCTGGATGAGAGTATGCTTATGAAGGATGGCGTCATATTGGATGAGGAAGCGGCATTTGCTTTGTACGGTTCCAATGATATTGTGGGAATGCGGGTGTATATAGGCGGTGCTCCTTTCTATATCCGTGGCGTAGCAGCTTTAGATGATGGATATTTTGCAAAAAAAGCAGGGCTGTCTTCTTCCGTATGCTATGTACCTATAGATGTGCTGGAAACATACGGAGAAGTAATCGGAAGCTATACATACGAAGTGGCAATGCCAAATGCGGTAGAAGGATTTGCAAAGAATATTGTAACTACCGCACTAAATGATACAGAACAGAAGATTGAGGTCGTAGAAAATTCTGCCCGTTTTTCCTTAGGTGCAAAAAAGGAAGTCGTGTTTAATTTTGGAATCCGCTCCATGAGCAGGAACAGCATTATTTATCCATACTGGGAAAATATTGCAAGAGCCACGGAAGATGTATGCGGTGTGTTGTTTGTGATTCAGACAGTATCGTTTGTAACAGCGTTTATGCTGATTCTTTGGTACATACGGTATTTGTATAAAAACCGTACATGGAGTTTGAGAACTATCCGGGAGGGAATTGCTGACCGGATAAGAAAATAAAAGAAATCAGGGGATAGTATGAAAAAAAAGGCAAGTTTGATAGTGGCAGTCCTGGCACTGTCCATAGTATGCGGATGTGGAAAAGAAAAGGAAGCAGGCAGTGCGGCGGCACAGAGTAAAGATTATGTCTATTCTTTTGAAAATTATAAGGAGAAGTTGGCAGACAGGGAATTGTCCCAGAGTATAGTTACAGATAACGGAATCGTGTTCATCAATTACCGTTATGAAGAAGCAGATGTTCCTATGCCGGAAGCAAGAACTTATGAGGAAGCAGTGGCTGAGGTTACAGTGGCTGAGGTTGCAGTGGAAGAAGCTGCTGTGGAGGATGTCTTGGAAGTGGACGGCATGGCAGCGGATATGCCGGTGGACGAATTCTATGACGAATACGAGTATGTGGAACCGACTACATATTTGCAGGTCCTTCACTGTGATTTTGAGGGAAATCTCCTGACGGAGTTTGAAAAGGAATTGCCGCAGGGAAGCAGCGTTTACTGTATGAATGCAGGCAGGGACGGCAAGACCTATTTTGTTTTATGTGAATATGGAAAGGATACCACTAATCCGGATTATTACAAGGATATTTATAGCCTTGTAGGGTATTCCCAGAGCGGGGAAGAGCTTTTTGGCGTTGTATTGAATGAAGATATACCGGCTGAGGAGTACTACTATGCCAATGAAGTGGTATGCGATAATGACGGCAATCTGATTCTTTGGTCCTCTAAGGGAGTTCAGATATACGATGCCAATGGTACTTTTTTAAGAAATGTGGATGTGAGTGTAGAAGAAGCCTCTTCCCTGTATGTGATGCGGGATAATAGGGTTTTGCTCCAGTATTATGGGGATAGCAATATGTTCTTTAAGGAGCTGAATGTGGAGACCGGAGAGCTTTCGGAAAGAATTGATGTTCCGTATAATGCTTACAACTACTCCCATTATGTGGGCAAGACCGTGGACTTTTTACTGGTGGATGCCATGGGTGTACATACCTTCAATCTGGGAGATGCAGAAGTCAAAAAAATCATGGATTTTGTGGATTCCGATTTGACTACAAACACCTGTTATTCCATAGGGCAAATCAGTGACGAAAGCTTTTTTGCATGGTCATACGATGAGATAGAGGGTATGGACCAGTGCGGTATTTACACCAAAGTGGACCCGGCTTCTATTCCGGATAAGAAAATACTCACGTTGGGCGCTATCTGGCTGGATACGGATGTCAGAACCAGAGTAGTGGAGTTTAACAAAGAAAGTACGGAGTACCGTATTTGCGTGGAGGATTATAATAAATACAACACCATTGATGATTACTCTTTGGCAACCACAAAGTTAAATACGGATATTGCAACAGGAAATGCACCGGATATTTTGTGCCTGACAGGAGAAATGCCGGTAGACAGCTATATGAGTAAAGGTCTTTTTGCGGATATTAATGAATTTTTGGAAAAGGATCCGGAATTGAACAAAGAGGATTACATGCAGGAAGTAATCGATGCGTATTCGCGGGATGGAAAGTGGTACCAGTTAGTTCCGAGTTATTATCTGTTTACCGTGTTTGGAAAAGCAGCTGACGTGGGTACACAACCGGGCTGGACCGTGGAAGACTTACAGGCGTTGCACAGTAAAAAAGGAGAGGATGTACAGATATTCTCTGAATTTACCAAGAGCTCTGTTATGAGCTACAGCATGATGCTGGGAAGTAAGGAATACATCAACTGGGAAACGGGAGAATGCTATTTTAATACACCGGAGTTTATTTCCCTCTTGGAATTTGTTAATGAATTCCCGGATGAAATTGATTATCAGGAATTATACAATGACCCTAATTATTGGGAGTCCCAGGAAACCGCTTTTCGGGACGGCAGAGTGTTATTACAGCCATACACCTTGGCAAACTTCCAGGATTTTGTATATTGCGAACAGGGCGTTTTTGGGGAACCGATTACTGCAATCGGTTTTCCGGTAAGAGAAGGTGTGGGAAGTGCCTTCAGCGGAAATCAGAATTTTGCAATTAATGCCAAATCCGAGTATCCGGAAGTGGCGTGGGAGTTCTTACGTTATTATCTGACGGATGAATATCAGGATAATATAAGTTACGGTTGGCCAATTAAGACAAGCAGCATGGACAAATTGGTGGAGGCCGCACAGAAACGTCCGTCCTACGAAGATGAGAACGGTAATGTGATTGAATATGACGATACTTACTATATAAACGGAATCGAGGTGGTGTTAGAGCCGCTGACACAGGAAGATTGCGACAGGGTACTTCAGTTTATTAAGAGTGCAGAGCATGAATATTCCTATGATTCCAATATTATGACCATTCTTGAAGAGGAATGTGCGGCATTTTATGCAGGACAGAAGACGGCAAAGGAAGTAGCGGATATTATCCAAAGCCGGGTTCATATCTATGTAAATGAAAATCTATAGAGGAATGGGTGTTTTACAGAACGGAAATAAACCATTCAAAGACAGGGCGCCCTAATGAAGATTCGTTAGGGCCTGTTTTTGTCAAACGTTCCGGGTGCCATTGGACACCAAGAATGGGAAGGGAGTTGTGTTCAATGCCCTCGATGGTTCCGTCATAGGAATGCTGGACGGCAATGAGATTTTTTCCAAGGGCATCAATTCCCTGGTGATGGGCACTGTTGACCAGGGTATTTTCACCGTATCGGGAATGAAGAATACTGCCCGGCAGGAGGATGGTATTATGATAGATATCTTTGGAAGGAGAGGTATGAAGGGATGCCGTGGGAAGCTCCTGTATAAGTGTTCCTTCCAGGGCCACATTAATCAGCTGCATGCCTTTGCAGATGCCGAGAATGGGCTTTTTTTGTTCCATAAAACGATGGAACAGGAGTAATTGGATGATATCCTCGGTATAACAGATTCCGTTACTGCCCTTGTTTTTTTGATGATAAAAAAGTGGGGCAATATCACCGCCACCGGGGAGCAAAAGTCCGTCGTAATTACGGACGTCAAGGAGTTCACCGGATACATCCGATTCAACAGAAAGCTCCCTAAGTCTTTTCCGGTAAGAATGGGCGTTATGTGTGGAGCAGGAGATGAGTACTTTTTTCATAAGAGATACTTCCTTTTTTATATAGGATATGAGAAAGGGAAGGGATAGTAACCAAAATAATGGCTTGCCAAAAGAAAAAAAAGGAATATAATTATTTTTTAAAGGAAAAGGAAAACGTTTTTCAAAAGAAAAAGAGGGAAATATTATGGTAAAAATTGTTGCAGACAGTACTTGTGATTTGTCAAAAGAATTATTGGAAGAATATGATATTACCGTACTGCCATTGCATATTATCTGTAAGGATGCAGATTATCTGGATGGATTCAGTATTAGTCCCGAGGAGATTTTTGAGTGGTCTCAGGCCAATAAAACAACACCTAAGACTTCTGCGGTATCACCGGCAGAGGCTATGGATGGGATTCGGCCTTTGGTGGAAGCCGGACATGATGTTGTCTGTATTTCCATATCGGATGAATTATCTACAACAGGAAATGTAATGCGTTTGACGGCACAGATGTTGAATGAGGAAACCGGCAGAGAGCAGGTAATGGTAATTAATTCGGCAAATCTTTCCACAGGAATCGGCCTTTTGGTAATGGAAGCCGCTTCTATGGCCAGAGAAGGTGTGGAGGCCTATAAGATTGTTGAACGGATAGAAGGATTGGTATCCAAAGTCAGAGCCAGCTTTGTGGTGGATACCCTGACATACCTTCACAGAGGAGGAAGATGCAGTGGCCTTGCAGCCCTTGCAGGTGGCGCATTAAAGCTTCATCCTAAGATTGTGGTAAAGAATGGCATTCTGACAGTGGACAAGAAATACCGTGGAAGTATGAAACATGTGCTGATTCAGTATACACACGATATGTTGGATCTGTTTGCCAATGCACAGAAAGGACGTGTCTTTATTACTCATGCATGCTGTGACCGGACAACTGTGGCCGCCGTACATGAATACGTATCAGAACTTGGTATTTTTGATGAGATTATAGAAACGAAGGCAGGGGGAGTTATCTCCAGTCATTGCGGACCGGGAACCCTTGGCGTATTGTTTTTGGTAAAATAGAAGAAGGAATAACGACAAAAAAGAGCCGGCAATGTCCGGCTCTTTTGCTATATGAATATTAAGAATAGAGGAATCTCTATTTTGCGTCTTTTCTTACCGGTCCGGTGGATTTACGCTCAATCAATTCCGGACGGAGCAATATACGGCTGATACGGATATGGTGAATCAGTCCGTTAAGACTGTCGTAAGCAAAACGCCCCAATTCACTTCGCTCCTGCCTTATGGTAGTAAGAGGAGGATTGGTCTGCATGGAAATCGGCAGGTCATCAAAGCCGATTACACTCACATCCTCCGGAACCCGGAACCCCAAACGGTTACATTCGGAAATGACACCGGATGCAATTAAGTCATTGCCGCACAGGATGGCAGTGGCTCCTGCATTCAGAAAGCCTTCCACATAATCCTTGGCAGTGGTGGTGGTATATTCACCGTAAGCGGTAAGCGTATCCGGAGTAGGAAGCTCATAGCTTTCCATACTCTTCTTATAAGCATCCTGTCTTTGGGACGCTACCATGGTATCTTTGTTTCCGTTTAAGAAGGCGATGTTGCGATGGCCAAGGGCATATAAATGGTCAATGGCAAGCTGAATACCTTCAAAGCTGTCTGAACCTATGTAACAGACATTGGGATTGTTACGGATGGTATTGTCAAATAAAACAGAAGGGGTAGTCGTGGTTTGCAACTGCTTAATCCAGGTATCAGAAAAAGAAAAGCCAACCAATAAGGCACCCAAGTATCCGTTGCGTAATAGAAAACTGTCATATTTTTCTTCCTGTTGCATTTCTTCCGTAACCGTATAGGTCTGAATATCCCATTTTTGCTTAATGGCACTTTGACGGAAGCCCAATACAATATCGTAAGCAAATTCATCCGGATTGGTATAGTCCATATTCTTAATCAAAACACAGAGCTTACGTCTGGATTCTTTGCGGATACGTTTTGGGGTATAGCCCATTTCGATGGCGGTATCCAAGACTTGTTGACGTAATTCTTCGCTGATGTCATTGGCACCGTTTAGTCCTTTGGAAACGGCGCTGACCGAAATGCCCAGTCTTGCTGCGATATCTTTAATGGTTGCCATGGTATCTCCTAACTGCCGGAGCAGAATTCTGTAACGTGGTTCATAAGTAACAAATTTATTATATTCTAGGAAAGATAAGAATACAAGATGTCAATTACGTGATATAATACGGATACAGACAGAATCCACCGTTAGGGGATAAGAATCAAAAAATGGAGGCAGACGATGGAGAGACGTGTATTTTTGATTGTACTGGACAGCTACGGAATCGGAGAAGCAAAAGATGCGGAGCAATTTGGGGATGCGGGATGTAATACCCTGCGTTCCATTACAGGTTCAAAAGAGTATGACACACCACTCATGAAGAGGATGGGGTTATTTAATATTGAAGGCGTAGATTGTATGGAAGGTGTTGAAACGGCCATAGGTGCTTACGGCAGACTTGCAGAACAGTCAGCAGGCAAGGATACCACCATAGGACATTGGGAAATTGCAGGAATTGTATCCAAGAATCCGCTGCCTACGTATCCGGAGGGATTTCCGCAGGAGGTATTGGATAAGTTTACTGCGTTAACAGGTAGGGGTGTTCTTTGTAATAAGCCATATTCCGGTACGGATGTAATCCGGGATTACGGAAAGCAGCATATGGAGACAGGGGATTTAATTGTCTATACTTCAGCAGACAGTGTGTTCCAGATTGCAGCCCATGAGGAGATTGTACCGATAGAGGAATTATACCGGTATTGTGAACTGGCAAGGGAGATGCTTGTTGGAGAGCATGGGGTAGGCCGTGTGATTGCCAGACCGTTTGTCGGAGAAGATGGGAATTTTACAAGGACTCCGAGACGGCATGATTATTCGTTGGTTCCTCCGGCAAAGACTATGATGGATGCGCTTTTGGAAGGTGGATACGATACTTATGGAGTGGGCAAGATTTATGATATTTTTGCAGGAAAAGGAATCGCCCATACAGTGCGTATTGAGAATAATGTAGATGGCATGAATAAGACCATGGAATTCCAGAAGGAGGATTTTTCAGGACTCTGTTTTGTAAATCTGGTGGATTTTGACATGGTATACGGACATCGTAATGACATTGACGGTTATGCTAAGGCAGCCACGGTATTTGATCAACAGCTGGCTGCATTTATCGAAAATATGAGAGAAAGAGATATTCTTATGATTACTGCCGACCATGGCTGTGACCCGGGATTTAAGGGAACGGACCACAGCAGGGAGGATGTACCGTTACTTGTGTATGGAAAAGATATAAAGGAAAATGTTAATTTGGGTATAAGACATTCGTTTGCCGATATTGCAGCTACCATTCAGGATATTTTTGGAGTGGAGCAGATAACGGCAGGAGAAAGCTTTAAGAATGCCATTATGAAATAGAGCGGGACGGCTTTTATCAATGGCTGTTTTGGTTTGATGGAGAGGTGGATGTATGAAAGGATTGCAAAAGAAAGACGGTGCCATCTATGAAGAAGCGGTGCGGTTAATGGAAATGGCACAGAAGGCAAGAACATTTGCGTATACCCCATATTCCCATTTTGCCGTGGGTGCGGCACTCCTTTGTGAAGATGGCAGCATTGTGACCGGATGCAATGTGGAAAATGCAGCGTACTCTCCGGGAAATTGTGCAGAGCGGACCGCGGTTTTTAAAGCAGTATCGGAGGGAAAGAGAAGTTTTCTGGCCATTGCCGTAGTAGGCGCCAAAGAAGGGTTGGCGCCGGAGGGCGATACCATATGCAGTCCTTGCGGGGTATGCAGGCAGGTGCTGCGGGAATTTTGTGATGTGGGAACATTCCGGGTATATTTGACAAATGGAGACCAATTGCTGTGTTATACCCTGGAAGAATTACTTCCCCTGTCATTTGGACCTGCTAATTTGTAATGGTACGGAAGGATTAGCGGGAATGAAGAGTATTGCGTTTTAGGAAGAGAGGAGGTTTTCCTATGAGAATGTATGATATCATCCAAAAGAAAAGAGATGGGAATGAACTGAATGCAGAGGAGATTGCCTTTCTCATCAAAGGATATGTGGACGGTTCCATTCCGGATTATCAGATGTCGGCATTTCTGATGGCAGTTTTTTTCCGTGGGATGACAGAGAATGAGACCCATTTGATGACAATGGAAGCGGCTAAGAGTGGGGATATGGTAGATTTGTCTGCCATTGAAGGCATTAAAGTGGATAAGCATTCTACAGGGGGCGTGGGAGATAAGACCACATTGATTGTAGCTCCTATCGCAGCTGCCTGTGGGGTAAAGATTGCCAAGATGAGCGGACGCGGGCTGGGACATACCGGCGGAACCGTGGATAAATTAGAGTCCATACCGGGGTATCGGACCACATTGAGCAGGGAAGAGTTTTTTCAAGTGGTAAACGAAACGGGGCTTAGTGTAATCGGTCAGTCAGGAAATCTGGCACCGGCAGATAAAAAAATGTACGCCCTCAGGGATGTGACAGCTACGGTAGACAGCATTCCTTTGATTGCTGTATCCATTATGAGTAAAAAACTGGCAGCAGGAAGTGACTGCATTTTGTTGGACGTAAAGACCGGCAGCGGTGCATTTATGAAAACATTGGAGGATTCCATTGCACTGGCAACGGAAATGGTTTCCATCGGAGAGAATGCGGGACGCAGAACCATGGCACTTATTACGGATATGGATACTCCGTTGGGAGAAGCCATCGGTAACAGCTTAGAGGTGAAAGAGGCGGTTGCTACCCTACAGGGACAGGGGCCTGAGGATTTAACAGAGGTATGCCTTCATCTGGCGGCTAATATGATGGTTCTTGCCCATGTCGGTACCTTTGAGGAATGTATGGAAAAGGCAAAGCAGTCCATAGAAAACGGAAGTGCCTTGGATAAATTGGTTGCCATGGTAGAGGCACAGGGAGGAGACCCAAGTGTGATTCGGGACACCTCGCTGTTTGAATGTGCAAAGTGTTCTTATGAAGTGATAGCCAAGGAAGATGGGGTGATTCATTCCATGGATACGGAAAAATGCGGAATGGCATCGGTTATGTTGGGTGCCGGCAGGGAGACCAAGGATTCCGAGGTGGATTTATCCGCAGGTATTCTCCTTCATAAAAAGACAGGAGATGCGGTAAAGGCAGGAGATGTACTTGCTACCATGTATGCAGCTAAGGAAGAACTGTTTGCGGCAGCGGAGAAAAAATACCGCAGCGCTATTACCATCGGTAAGGAACCGGTTAACAGAAAATCATTGATTTTTGCCAAGGTATCTAAGGATGGCGTAGAGTGCTTTGTATAAGCATCCGGGTAATGAAATGGTATGTCCGTTTATGAGTGGCGGACGAAGGATAATATAAAGAAAGAGGATATTAGTATGACATCAGAAAAAATTGCAGCACATATTGACCACACATTATTAAAGGCTTTTTGTTCCTGGGAAGAAATTCAGAAGCTATGTGAGGAAGCAGTAAAATATAAGACAGCATCTGTATGTATTCCGTCCTGCTTTATTGCCCCAATTAAGGAAAAATACGGGGAACAGATTGTAATCTGTACGGTAGTGGGATTCCCGCTTGGGTATTGTAATACAGAGGCTAAGGTTGCAGAGACCAAAAAAGCATTGGAAGACGGTGCAGATGAAATTGATATGGTAATCAACATTACGGATGTAAAGAATGGGGATTATAAGAAAGTAGAAGAAGAAATTGCTTTATTAAAAGAAGTATGCGGGGATAAGGTATTAAAAGTTATCATTGAGACCTGCTATCTGACAGAAGAAGAAAAGATTGCCATGTGTAAGGCTGTTACCAATGCTAAGGCAGATTACATTAAGACCTCCACCGGTTTCGGTACCGCAGGTGCTACACTTGAGGATGTGCTGTTGATGAAAGAAAACATCGGACCGAATGTAAAGATTAAGGCAGCAGGCGGTATCCGTACCAAAGAAGCTATGATACAGTATTTAGAGGCAGGATGTGACAGAATCGGCTGCAGCTCCACCGCAGTATTATTTGAATAAAGTACATGGGAAAAAACAGGGTGCCTGTTTTTGACAGCAATCAGAAAAGAGCGTTTCCTTTATGGGAAACGCTCTTTTCTGTGTAGAACCATTTATACCTTTTCAAATTTGTTAACTTCGTTCTGTAATTCTTCTGAAATCTTTTGGGAATCCTGAGTTGCTTCCTGAATCTGTGACATAGCCTGTACCAATACAGATGCGTCTTCTGCAACACTGCCGACAGCCCTTGCACTTTCGCCGACAGTAGTAGAGATTCCTTCAATACCTTCGTTCATATCACGCATGGTGTTGTTAATGGTAACGGCTTCCTGTACGAACTGGGAAATAATCTGATTCATAAGGTCCGCATCCTGTTCATACTGGTTAACAATACCTACGAAGGAATCATAATCCTTGATAACATCGGTTCCGATAAAGTCTAACATCTGGCGGGCATTATCGGCAAGTCTGGCAACAGCAGCAGTAACAAAATTACTGATGTCCTGAATATCATTGGCAGTCTGGCTGCTGCTTTCGGCAAGGCTGCGGATTTCTTCGGCAACAACCGCAAAGCCTTTTCCGGCTTCTCCTGCACGGGCAGCTTCGATAGAAGCATTAAGAGCCAACAAATTGGTCTGGCTGGCAATACTTAAAATATTACCGGTAAGCTGATTAATCTGGTCAACGCTCTTACTTTCTGTAATGGCACCTTCTAATTCGTTGCCGATGTTACGGAGAATATTAGTAGCATTGTTCTTGCTTTCCAAAGTATCCTTCTGCATTCCTGCGGCACGGGATTTGATATTGGCTACGGTTTCATTGCCCTTGTCGGCACTGCTGTTCATTTCCTGTACCCGTTCTAATACTGCGTGACTGCCATCTGCAATCTGATCCATGGTTGCGTTTACTTCTTCCATGCTGGCAGCTAATTCTTCTGTAGCAGAAGAGATATTAAGAGCACTCTTGTTGGATTCTACAATCTGATTCAAAATCTCTGTAGCGGACTCTGTCATCTTAGTAGAGTGACCCTGCATATCCTGCATCAATTTCTGTAATTGTTCGATAAATCCGTTAATACCGGTTGATAACTGGCCGATTTCATCCTTTGTCGTAACCGGAATCCGTTCTGTAAGGTCGCCTCGGTTATCAATAATCTTTTCAACAATACTTTCCATATGCTTACTGGCTTTGCGTGCCGGATTGGCGATGGAGCGTTTTACGATAATAATGGCAATCAGCATGAAAGCAGCACTCATACCAAGGAGAATATAATCAAATACGACCGTTCCATCGATTCTGACAATACTGTGGTCAATTTCATAGTCAATCTTTTCTTCCAATTCGGCAATTGCAGTCAAATCATTATTATGTACTAATTCTTCATATTGATGTACATAGTCTGCGATGTTAGTATTGAACGCGCTCATGGCATTCCATGCGGAGATGTTCAAATACACGGCAAGAACCAAAAACAATCCCATTATCCCAACCAGGGTAATGGCTTTTTTTCCTAAACTCTTCTTCATTCTGATACCCTCTCGTAAATGTATAGTTTGTATGGGACAATCCATCACTCCCACAGTGAAACTATTATAACACAATAAATACGAAACAACAACAAATGTCAGACAATTCACAAAAAAATAACAAAAAAAACCTCAGAAAAAAATCTGAGGTTTTCCTTCGCGTGCGCTAGAAGATTCGAACTCCCGACCTTTTGGTCCGTAGCCAAACGCTCTATCCAGCTGAGCTAAGCGCACATTCGTGTCTTGCGACAACAGTCATATATTACACACAAATGGGAATTGTGTCAAGGGGAATTTCGAAATATTTTATATTATTTTTATTTGACGGGATGGATAGAATCGCATAGAATGTATGTTATCTTTGAATACTATAATAATAAGGAAAAAGTAATGAAATTTAAGATAAATAAAAAAGTAATTGAGGCAGTAGCCTTATTGGTAATTCCTGTGGTGCTGTTTTATACCATGGAGTGGTTTTTGCGTAATCCTTTTGAAAAAATGCGGGTCAGCGCACAGGTATTAAATATATTATTTTTTGAATTAGGAGTTTTCTTTTTATTTTTTGTTGTGGGAAGTGCCCGTATTGCCATACGGATAGAAGCTGTAATTGCCATGCTGGTGGGACTGATTAACTATTTTGTAGTGCAGTTCCGTTCCAATCCGGTCCAGCCATGGGATATTTTCAGTATTAAAACGGCAGCGGTAGTTGCAGACAATTATAAATACTCGCTGGAAAAGCATGCGATGGTCTGTCTTGGAATTTTTGCTCTCATAATTATAGGAACTTTTCCGGTACCCAAAAGAGAAAAGATTAGAAAGAAGGTCCGTATCGGCGGAAGTGTTGTGTTATTCCTTCTTTTGATTTTTTTAACCAAATATACCCAGAGTCCGGACGCGATAAGCCGTTTTCATTTGTATGATAAGCTTTTTACCCCAAATACCATGACATATAAAGATGGGACAGTGGTGGCCTTTCTGATGCAGTGCCAATATATGAGTGTGAGCATGCCGGAAGGATACAGCGACAGGGCGGCAGAAGAAATTCTGGCATCGGTCCGTGAAAAGGAAGAGGGATTACAGACCGGGCTGACAAAGGAAGAAATGCCGAATATTATTGTCATTATGAATGAGGCATTCTCTGATTTATCCATATTGGGAGAGTATTCCACCAATGAGGACGAGATGCCATTTGTAAGAAGCCTGATGGATGGACAGTATAACACCATATCCGGCTATATGGATGTGTCTGTTTTGGGGGGCAATACCGCCAACACAGAGTTTGAATTTTTGACAGGGGATACCATGGCGTTTCTGCCACAGGGTTCTGTACCTTACCAGCAGTATGTTCACGGGAAGACAGAGACCATTGCTTCCTCTTTAAAAGATATGGGGTATCGTACCGTTGCCCTGCATCCGTATCTTTCCACCGGTTGGGAACGGGAGGAAGTATACGGACATTTTGGGTTTGATGCGTTCTATTCCCAGAAGGATTTTGAAAATCCCCTTCTTTACAGAAAATACATCAGTGACCGGTCAGATATAGAAAAAGTAATTGAAATCTATGAACAGGACCCGGATACCCCTTTGTTCCTGTTTAATGTGACCATGCAGAATCATTCTTCGTATTCGGATGCCTTTGATAATTTTACTCCGCAGATAGAGGTGGAGAGCAGCGATTCCTTTGCCTTAAACCAGTATCTTTCTCTGCTAAGGGAATCGGACAAGGCGTTGGAGCAGTTGGTGTATTATTTTGAGAGAATTGACGACCCTACCATCATTGTGTTTTTTGGAGACCATCAACCTACGGATTCCGTGGTGTCTCCGATTTACAAACTGAATGGGAAGAAGGTGTCTGATTTGTCGGAGGAGGAATTAAGACTCCGGTATCAGGTGCCATATATTATTCATGCTAATTTTGATACGGAAGAGGAGCAGAATGTGCCAATGAGTACCAATTACCTGGGAGTAAAAACTCTTCAGCTGGCAGGCTTGCCTCTTACGGATTATCAGAAGTTTTTAGTAAACCAGTATCAGGAATATCCGTCCGTTTCCTTTTTGCAGATACAGGATGCGGGAAAAAACAGATATTCCATCGACAAAAAGGACGAATTGCTAGATGACTACCAGATTTTACAGTATTATCAATTATTTAAAAAGTAAGCCTAAGCTTTATATTGTATCCTTTGGCATTCCGTTTGTGACCATGCTTATTTTGTTTGCCATTAACCGGATATTTCCCTTTGGAGACCGTTCCTTTTTAAATATTGATATGTACCATCAGTATTTTCCGTTTCTTACGGATTTTTTCCATAAGTTGCGAAGCGGGGAGTCAATTTCCTATTCCTGGAATGCCGGTATCGGCTCCAATTTTATTGCCCTGTATGCGTATTATCTTGCCAGTCCGATTAATTGGCTGTGCGTGTTAATTCCGGAAGGATATCTGATGGAATTTATGACCTATCTTGTGATAATAAAAATCGGACTGTGCGGATTGACAGCGGCTATTTATTTATCACGCCATTTTCAGACAAGGCATATGGCGGTTACTTTCTTTTCCTTATTTTATGCCATGTCCGGTTATATGGCGGCCTATAATTGGAATGTTATGTGGCTGGATTGTATCGTACTGGCACCGCTTATTTTGCTGGGACTGGAAAGCTTGGTCAAAGAGGGAAAGTATAAGCTGTATTGCCTGAGCCTGGGAATTGCTATTTTATCCAATTACTATATATGCATCATGATTTGTTTGTTTTTGGTGCTGTATTTTCTAATTGTGTTATTACCTCTGGCAGAGAAAAAACTGCGGGCGTGTCTGCACTTTTTTACCTTTTCGTTATTGGCAGGCGGAATCGGCGCTATGTTCTTAATTCCGGAGGTGTTGGCACTTCAGTTGTCCAGATTTTCTTCTGCGGACTTCCCAAGTACATGGAAGGAGTATTTTTCTGTATTTGATGTGCTTGCCAGACATTGCATGAATGTGGCTATTGAAACGGGACTTGACCATTGGCCGAATATTTACTGTTCGGTTGCCGTATTTATTCTGGTTCCCCTTTATATTACAAGTAAAAGGATTTCGTCTAAGGAAAAAATCGGGAAGCTGGTATTACTTGCGCTCATGCTGATTAGTTTTTCGTATAATATCCCTACCTTTATCTGGCATGGAATGAATTATCCGGATTCCTTACCGGCAAGACAGTCCTTTTTATACATTTTATTGCTTTTGACCATATGCATGGAGGCATTCTTTACAATTAAGGAAGCAGACAGAACGGAACTGACCATAGCCTTTGGCTCCGGAGTTGTCTTTTTGCTTATGGCGCAGAAGCTGGTTACGGATGATGCTTTCAGTCCGCAGACATGGCTTTTAAGCGGAATCTTTGTCATTCTTTATTGCATTTTGATTTATTTATACCGGGAGCAGGAACAGCTTCCACGGTATCTGGCAGCGCTTATTGTATTGGTTGTGGTGGTAGAGGCAGGTGCCAATACGTTGTTAACCAGCCTTTCTACGGTGTCCAGACCGAATTATCTGGAACATTACGATACCTATCATAGTTTGTGGGAAGAGCAGGCTAAGGAGGATGAGGGTGTCTTTTATCGTTATGAGAAGGTAAAGCGTACCACCAATAACGATGCCATGCTGCAGAATTATCCGTCCCTGTCGTTGTTTTCATCTACGACCAACGGGCTGGTAAATCATTTTTATGACCGTTACGGAATGCGGAACAGTAAGGTGTTTTATTGTTCCGACGGTATGACTCCGTTCGTATCTGCCTTATTGTCCCAGGGATATACCTTTAGCAAGGAAGAATTGCCGGAGGATAGCAGATATCATTTGGTAAAAGAACAGGACGGTGTATATTTATATCGCAACACCTATTCCCTTCCTTTGGGATTTTGTATTTCACCTAATGAAACCTTTGAAACCATGTTAATTGATGATAAAGATACCGCATTTTCCATTGTGGCAGAAAATAAGGATGATGGTATGCTTCCTCTTCACAGACAGAATAATCTGGCGTTACGACTTGGGGCAGAGGGAGATTTGTTTACTGAAATTTACAGTGAAGATAATCTTGGCTTTTCGACGGTTGAAGTGGCATACGATGCGTATGTATATGCGTATTGTGATACTTCAAAGCATAGCGAAATTACGGCGTATGTAGGGGAAAAGGAGATTGGGAAATTTTCCAAATTATCCAATACCTATGTATTGGATTTGGGCTATCATACAGCAGGGACTACGATTACCTTACGTTCAACAAAGGATGAATTACTTCATATGACAGCCTATAGTCTGGACGAAGAGTATTTGGCGGATTTGCTGACCGCCCTTTCACGGAACAGTCTGACCATTCACAGCATGTCTTCGGACAAGTTAGAGGGAGAAGTAAGTACGGATCAGGATGGGTACCTTATTCTTTCCATTCCTTATGACCCGGGCTTTACGATTATGGTAGACGGTGTTAAGACAGAGGCAGAATTATTTGAAGATATGATGATTGCCATTCCTCTTACAGCAGGAACCCACACGGTTGCGCTTTCCTACTATCCGCAGGGAATGACAGCGGGTATTTTGATTAGCCTGTTTTGCGTGATTCTCTTTGTGGGAATTTGTTTTGTGGAGAGCAAAAAGAGACGGGAAGAATTGTATCTTCAGGACAAATGTGATACGCTACACTAGAATATTAGCAAAAGGCGGAGGAATCCTTTATGTATAATGAAATTATATCAATCGGTCCGGTTACCATTCACGGATACGGTCTCATGATTGGCATTGGAGTGATGGTAGCACTTATTATGGGAGACCATCGTGCGAAAAGCAAAGGTTTAAATGGGGATTTGGTATACGGACTTACGCTTACCACAGTGGTGTTAGGATTTCTGTGTGCCAGAATTCTGTTTATTATTACAGAATGGAAGGATTTTGTAAAAGACCCGATGTCCTTTTTAACAGGAAGCGGCTTTGTTGTATATGGTGGCATTATCGGCGGCTTGCTTGTAATTTTCCTGTATTGCAAATGGAAAAAGATGGATTTTCTTTCCTATTTAGATTTGATGATACCATCTGTTGCCGTTGCCCAAGGCTTTGGTCGTATCGGCTGCTTTTTGGCAGGCTGCTGTTACGGTAAGGAAACGGACAGTTTTTTAGGAGTTACCTTTACCAATTCCCACTATGCACCGAATCATGTAAAGCTCCTGCCATCCCAGCTGTTTATGGCAGGCGGGGATTTTCTGATTGCGGCAGTATTACTTTGGTATGCCAAAAAGAATCCGTCAAAAGGAAAGCTGAGCGCGGTATATTTAATGTTATACAGCGTGGGCAGATTTTTGGTGGAATTTACCAGAAATGATGAGCGCGGATTTGTGGGAGGACTTTCCACATCCCAGTTTATCGGTGTGTTTACATTTGTATTATCTGCATGCTGCTATTTCATTTTGATACCAAAACGGGATAACAAACTGCAGGCCGCAGCGGCAAAAGAAGAATAAAGGAGCGGGAGTATGATTTGTGATACTTGTGCAAACTATGCATATGACGAGGATTATGAGTATTATGTTTGTGAAGTGGATTTGGACGAAGACGAAATGCTGCGTTTTTTGACAGGTAATAATCAGGAATGCCCATATTATCAGTCCGATGATGAGTACAAGGTAGTCAGACATCAGATGTAGCACAGAGATTCTGATTTTTAACAGATTTGGAAGGAAAATACATGAATAAACAGGAATTTATGGAACAGCTTCGAAGAAGTCTGGCTTCTATAAGCGATTATACTTTTGTAAATGATACCATTGCATATTATGAAAATTATATTGAGTCCCAGATTCGCATGGGAAAAACAGAAGCAGAAGTTATGCAGGAATTGGGTGACCCAAGATTGATAGCAAAGTCCATTCATGCAACGCGTGGAAACGATGCGGATGCAGACAGGACAATGGATTATGATGCTTACGGGGAACAGTCCGCAAAGAGCAGAATGGCACAGACCTTGCTTACTTTTAACGGAAAACAATTAAAGCTGCCTGTGTGGCTCATTAAAATTTTGACGATTCTCATTGTTTTTGTAGTTATCTGGCTGGTGTTTACTATTTTAAGCTGGCTGGCTCCGTTTTTACTATTCGGCGTCCTTGCTTATTCTGTATATAAAGTGATTCTCAGTGTTTTGCGGTGAGAACAGGACTTCCATTTATTGAGAGACAAAGCAAGGGGATGACGGGTATAATAATGGTTTTTTGACAGATACTATTCTTGTAACCGGCGGGTTACAGTACAATGGAAAGCGAGGATATGTATTATGGCAAGAAACGAATATTCAGAGAACAAAACAACAAATTCCATGGATTGTAAGAACAGTACAAACAGTACGAATTCCCAGAACTCTACAAAGAATAGCACAAAGAATTCTTACAACAACAGTACTAAGAATGCAAACAATTCCCAGAATGCTAAGAATTCAACAAACAAGTCATCTAACAAAAGCTCAAACGAATACAATTACTAAATGATAAAAAGCCGGTGCACATGTACCGGCTTTTTTGTATGGTCTCTTTTGATTGCTTTTTTGTATAAAATAGTAAATAATAAGTACATGGTGCGCAACTTGCGCAAATGGGAAAAAGCGGAGGCAGCATGGAACAGAAGTCAAGCATGACAATTGCAGATGTGGCAGAGGCATTGGGGGTATCTAAGACTACCGTTTCAAGAGCCATTTCCGGAAAGGGAAGAATCGGAAAAGGGACAAGAGACAGGGTTCTTAGCTTTATTGAAGAGCATGATTATACACCGAATGTAATAGCCAAAGGACTTGCCCAGTCCAAAACGTTTAATATTTGTGCAGTTATGCACAGAGATTACGAAGAAGGGGACCTGCGGTTTTTTCAGGAGTGTCTGTTTGGCATTCAGGAGGTTGCCAGTCTTTTGGGATATGATATTTTACTTTCTATTTGTAAGGGAAATGACATTTCTTCCTTGGAGCGGATTGTCACCAACCGTAAGGTAGACGGCGTGATTTTAATGCGTACGTTTGTGTCTGACCCGCGGATTGATTATTTGGAAAAAAAGAGGGTTCCTTTTGTTACTATAGGAAGTACGGACCGGGAAGGGGTAGTACGGGTTGACCATAACCATAGGAGTGCCTGCAAAGAGTTAACCTCCATTCTTCTTATGAAAGGACTCACCAAGCTTGCTCTAATCGGAGGGGATTTGAGTCATGTGGTTACAAGAAGACGATATCGGGGATACGAGGAAGCCTTAGAACAGGCAGGAATTTCCATGGATGAAAATCTGGTTTATCTGAATATGGAAACTAACAGGATGATTGATAAGGCAGTGAAGCAGATAATAGAGGACGGTGCCCACTGTATCCTGTGTATGGATGATGTGATTTGCAGCCGGGTGATTAAATATCTCCGTGAAGAAAGAATCTCCATACCGGAGGATATCCGCGTGGCATCCTTTTATAACAGTGATTTGCTGGAAAACACCATTCCTGCCATTACTTCCCTTAGCTTTGATGCCAAGGAGTTAGGAATGGCAGCCTGCAAAACGGTTTTGGACTTGATTGACGGAAAAGAAGTAATGGAGCAGACAGAGCTGCCATATGAAGTAGTGTTAAAAGCATCTACCCAATAAATACGATACAAAAAATGTTGACAGTTAAAAAATCTATCATTATACTATAAACAGAACAACCGATTGCGCAATAGCAAATATGCGGGTTTCAGAATGTTTATAAGGGAGAGTATACGATGGATAAGTTTATTGTAAACATCATCCACAGACCGGAGATGGTTCCGGAATATGCGGAGAAGGTAACCGGACATGGAAAGGCCGAGGATATTGGCAGAAAGGCACTGTTAACAGAGTCCTTGGATATTTTTAAGACACAGCAGGAGATAGCACATAAGAATGGATTGAAGACCACTATTCAGATGACCTATGCCAGTCTGTTTAACAAGGAAGCGGTTGCGCTTGCCAAGGAACATCACGAAATGTATGGGGATGAGATAGCATTGTCCTTATTGGGACTTCCTTGTGAAGAGTTCCGTGCAAAGTATAAGACGAAGGATTTTTGCATCTGGATGTTTTCCATGGAGGAAAAGAAAGAAATCGTAAACGATGTATTTGAAAAGTTCTACCAATGTTTTGGTTTTTATCCGGAATCAACCGGTTCCTATTACATGGATGCAGAATTAACCAACTATATAAAAGATAAATACCCGATGGTAAAATGTGCGGTAGCCACCTGTTGGGAAGAGGGACCGAAGGCATATCATACCTGTAACAATTCCTGGTATACTTTGTTTGACGGAGGCCCATGGGCACCTTGGATTCCGTCAAAGCAGAATACCCATGCACCGGCGGCAAATGAAGCAGAAGACAGCGGTATTGTGGCGATTCCTCATTTGTCCCGTGATTTGATTGCCTGCTACGATGGCAATGGTTCCAATTTCGGAACCCATCCACAGAATGTACTGCGGGGAATGAGCTACGATTCTAAGACATGGGAATACAATTATCTTTACAATTTGATTGACCAATACCGCCATTTGGAAAAATACAACAACGGCTATGCATACAATATGATGTTTGTAGGTCCGGGCTGGATGAATAAAATGGGACGCTGGGAAGCTCCTTATGAATTGCTGTTAAAGTCATACGAGGATGGCTGTGCTTACTACGGACAGCTGAAAAAGGAAGGTAAATTAACCGATATGACCATGGCAGAATTTGCCGATTACTATCGGGAAAAGAAGACTTATACCGAACCGGAATGTGCTTTGTGGAGAGATATTTTATATGGCTCCGACAAGCAGGTGTTTTGGTATTGCGATCCGTATATGAGAGCCTGTGTCAATATGGACCAGGGAGGAGCAATTGTGGACCTTCGTCCGTATGCTGCTAAGTTAAAATGGGAAGTGGGTATCGGAACCAAGCACGTACAGGATGCGTCTTATCCATTCCTGATTCAGGAAAAATACCGTGCCGGATACTTTACTCATTATGCGGGTGAGGGAACCATCCGCAGTGCCAAGGTATGTTATAACGGAGAAGAAGTAGATCTTTGTTTATGCCGTACAAAAGCTCATTTCTCAGAAGAAAAGGATGCTTTTGGTAAGATTACAAGAGTTCTTACATTAGATCCGGTAGATATCGAATTTGCCGGACTGACAGTAACACTTCAGACAAAGGAATATTTCGAAGAAGGAAGCTCTAACATCCGTATTGAACGTACTATTTTACATATGAGTGACCCTGCTGCCAAGGTAGAAATTAATGAATACATGGTTGCATGCTATGGTACAACAGAATATCCGGAGGATATGACCTGTATTACATTACAGTGCAAGAAGGGAAGCGAAGCTGAGACAATTGCGTACGAGTATAAGTGCCGTGAGACTGCTATGGATGAGGCAGATGAAGTGAGTGCTGTAATCACAGCAATTGATACAAAGGTATCCATGAGCGCTGAAGGGGAAGGAAAGAAGGGGTATATCCGTGAGGGTTATGCATTCTCGCCAATGTTTACATTAGGATATACCAAGACAATGGCAGACAAGGAGGTATTTACAACATGGCTCAATCTGGAAAAGGCAAATTAAATTACAGATGTCCGTCCTGCTTTATGCGTGATTTGGATATCGATATGTTTTATGATAAAGAGAAGGACGAGTATTATTGTCTGCGTTGTCAGTACAAAGGAAATGAAGCGGATGTTTTGGAGAAAAATGAAATGATTCGTTTCCGTTACCGTGCAATGCACACACGTTATACAAAATTTGATTTTGATTAATCAAATAGAACGTAGTGACAGAAGCAGAAAAAGATGAAGGGGCAGATTTGTTTATCTGCCCTTTTTAAAAGGAGAAATGACATGAATCAATTCATAAAAGGTGTGGACGTATCCACCTTAATTGAACTTGAAAAATGCGGTGCAAGGTATTATGACAACGGCAAAGAGGAAGGTGTTCTTTCTATATTAAAGGGATACGATTTTGATTCCGTCCGTATTCGCGTCTGGAATGACCCGTATGCAGAGGACGGCACGCCATACGGAGCCGGAACCAATGATGTGGCAACATCCGTTGAAATAGGAAGGCGGGTAACACAGGCCGGATTCAAGGTATTGCTGAATTTGCACTATAGCGATTTCTGGGCGGACCCTGGGAAACAGATAAAGCCTAAGGCATGGAAGGAATATGGCGTGGAGGAACTGGAAAAGGCCATCTTTGACTTTACGGCAGAAACCGTACAGGCATTTTTAGATGCCGGTGTTGCCCTCTCCATGATTCAAGTAGGGAATGAACTTTCAAACGGCCTGTGCTGGCCGGAAGGGAAAGTACCAAATTACGACAATATTGCCCGTTTGGTAAGTGCCGGGATAAGGGCATGCCGGCAGGTAAAGAAGGATATTCCGATAATGATTCATTTGGATAATGGTGGCAATAATGCCCTTTATCGGGAATGGTTTGACCATTACATGCAACGGGGAGAAGATTTTGATTGTATCGGACTTTCTTATTATCCTTTCTGGCATGGCTCCATGGATAAGTTGGAACAGAATATGAACGATATTGCCATGCGTTACCGGAAGGATTTGATTGTGGCGGAGGTTTCCATGGGTTATACCATGGAAGAGTATGCTTCTTATGAAAAATTAAAGCCACATGAGCGGAAGGGCTATGCTACGCGGCCGGCCCTTGTTGAGAAAATTGAGTATCCGATGACAAAACAGGGACAGGCGGATTTTATGCTGGATTTTATGAGGCGCGTTGCCAATGTGCCTCATAACCGTGGAAAGGGTTTCTTTTACTGGGAGCCGGCATGGATTCCCGTACCGGGAAGCGGATGGGCAACAAAGGCTTCTTTGGAATATATCAATGACCCGGGACCATGCGGAAACGAATGGGCCAATCAGGCACTTTTTGACTATGACGGAAATGCATTGCCATCCCTTGCTGTGATTCGTGATTTTAAGAAATAGGTTTGCAAAAGAGCGGTTTTTATGCCGCTCTTTTTTCTTGACAAGCATGTGAAGAAAAACGTATCATAGCGATATGAGAAAATTTGAATTAATTGCGCCCTGCCATTTCGGGTTAGAGGCGGTACTAAAAAAAGAAATTATTGATTTGGGATATGACGTAAGCAAGGTAGAAGACGGACGCATCACCTTTATTGGGGATGGGGAGGCCGTTTGCCGTGTGAATGTGTTTTCCAGAACGGCGGAGCGTATTTTGATTAAAATAGGCTCCTTTGTGGCGACTTCTTTTGAAGAATTATTCGAGGGAACCAAGGCGTTGCCGTGGGAGGAATACATTCCTGTGGATGGTAAATTCTGGGTGGCAAAGGCAGCCAGTGTTAAGAGCAAACTTTTTTCCCCGTCGGATATTCAGTCCATAATGAAAAAAGCCATGGTGGAACGGATGAAGCAGACCTATCCGGTAGTGCGTTTTGAGGAAACCGGTGCTGCTTATCCCGTAAGAGTTTTTATTATGAAGGATGAGGTAACGGTTGGTCTGGATACAACGGGAGAATCGTTACATAAGAGAGGATACCGTAAGCTGACGGCAAAGGCTCCGATTGCGGAAAATTTGGCAGCGGCTTTGATTATGCTCACACCGTGGAGAGCAGACCGTATCTTGGTGGACCCTTTCTGCGGAAGCGGAACCATTCCTATTGAAGCAGCCATGATGGCAGCCAATATGGCACCGGGTATGAACCGGAACTTTCTGGCAGGACAGTGGGAGAATCTGATTCCTAAGAGGGATTGGTATGACTGTTTGGAGGAAGCCAATGATTTGGTGGATGTATCCGTAAAGACAGAGATACAGGGGTATGATTTGGACAAGGATATGGTAGCCATTGCAAAGGCAAATGCCAAGCTTGCAGGGGTGGATCATATGATTCATTTCCAGGCAAGGGATGTGGCGGAGCTAAGCCATGCCAAAAAATACGGATTTTTGATTACCAACCCACCTTACGGGGAGCGAATCTCAGACAAAGAATCCGTGGGAGAAATCTATAAAGTGCTGGGAGAACGCTATCACAAACTGGACAGCTGGTCCATGTATCTGATTACCTCTTATGAGAATGCAGAGCGTGAAATCGGAAGGAAAGCGGATAAGAACCGTAAAATTTACAATGGTATGATGAAGACATACTATTATCAGTTTATGGGACCGAAACCACCTAAAAAGGAAAAGTAAATGAAGATACGACAATTTTTTAAGGGACTCTTTTTTACCATTGTCATTTTAGTCCTGTTAGCGGCCATTGCAGCAGGCGGGTATATGTATTACCGGACCATGCAGGAAAGAGACAGAACCCCGGATGAGATTTTGCAGATTGAGCAGGAAAAAACCCAGGTAGCCTATGAGGAAAATCTGGCATATGCTATGGCCAACCGGGATGACTATGATTTTGTTGTGGTCCTGAATCCGGCACACGGAGGAATGGATGAAGGAAATACCAGCGAATACGGAACGGAAAAGGATATTACCCTTGCGGTTTGTGAGCAGGTGATAAAAGTAAATACGGATACCGGTCTGGGGATTTTCCTTACAAGGGATGACGATGTGGGGATGGAAGAGGATAAGAGACTTTCTTTTATCGAAGAAATACAGCCGGATATGTATATTGATATTCATGTGAGCAGGGATACCTTAACCAGCTCCTACGGAACTACGACCTACTATGATTCTACTTATTATAACAGGAAGCTTACCAATGCAGAGTTCGCGGATATTATGGAACGGAGTGTGGTATCTGCCATAGAAGGCTTTGCAGCCGGCATTTTTGAAGCAGATAAGGATGAGACACGTATCATATCCACCTTACAGATACCCGCAGTGAGTATTACTTGCGGTGATTTATCCAATGAATTGGAAGGAACACTTCTTTCCAGACAGCCCTATCAGGAAAATCTGGCGAAGGGAATTCTTGAGGGTATTATAACTGCAAGGGATGAATTGCAAAATTAAAAGCGGTGTTTGCCGCTGGTTTGATTTGGGAGTATAGTATGAAAACAATTATTTTTGCGACAGGCAATGAAAATAAAATGAAAGAAATCCGACAGATTATGGAGGGAACTAACGTGCATGTTCTTTCCATGAAGGAAGCGGGTATTTCGTGTGAGGTAGAAGAAAACGGAACTACTTTTGCAGGGAATGCATGTATCAAAGCAGAGGCAATTGCAAAAATGGCAAAGGAAGCGGGAACAGAGGCCATTGTACTGGCAGATGATTCCGGTTTGGAAATCGATGCTTTAAATAAGGAACCGGGTGTATATTCTGCCCGCTATATGGGGGAGAATACTTCTTATAGGGAAAAGAATGCCAATTTGATTGCACGGCTGGAGGGAGTACCGGTAGAAAAGAGAAGTGCCAGATTCGTATGTGCCATTGCCGCTGTTTTACCGACAGGAGAAGTGCTGCAGGTTCAGGAAACCATAGAAGGATACATCGGATATGAGGAACGGGGGGAAAACGGATTTGGATATGACCCGATTTTTATGGTTCCGGAATTCGGATGTACCACAGCAGAGCTTAGCATGGAGCAGAAAAATAAAATCAGTCACAGAGGCAAAGCACTTGTAAAAATGAAAGAAGAGCTGTTGCAAAAGGGCATGATTTAGGATTGGTAGGAAAGCGTAGATAGTAAATTGATGAAGAAGATTTTAGTTATCAGTGATACCCATAGACGTAACGACGGGTACCTTGCGGTTATAAAAAGAAAGGGACCTTTTGATATGGTTATCCACTGCGGGGATGTGGAAGGCAGTGAGTATACCATTTGTGAAGCCGCAGGATGTCCGGTAGAAATGGTAATGGGAAATAATGATTTCTTTTCCGATTTGCCAAGGGAAAAGGAGTTCTATCTTGGCAAATATAAAGTCTGGCTGACACATGGCCATAATTATTTTGTGTCCATGGATAATGCAACCATTAAGAAGGAAGCACGGGGCCGGGGAGTGGACATTGTTATGTACGGACATTCCCACAGACCGGTAATAGATATAGACGCAGATGTGATTGCAATTAATCCGGGAAGCATGACATACCCGAGACAGGAGGGAAGAAGACCTTCTTATATTTTGATGGAATTGGACGGGAACGGAGAGGCTCATTTTACCATAGAATATCTGTAGAATTTGTATGGATAAATAAACAATAATTTTTTTGAAAAAAAGTGTTGACATTATTTTGTCTCTATCATATAATTCTACTTGCGTCACGTAAGACGCAGACAAAAACGGGGTGTGGCTCAGTTTGGCTAGAGCACCTGGTTTGGGACCAGGGGGTCGCAGGTTCGAATCCTGTCACCCCGATTATACTGTTAAATTTGCGGGTGTAGTTCAATGGTAGAACACTAGCCTTCCAAGCTAGATACGTGGGTTCGATTCCCATCACCCGCTTTTAAAATGTGTAAAGCATTTTTAAAAGCACATTTTATGTGTTCGTAGCTCAGCTGGATAGAGCAACGGCCTTCTAAGCCGTGGGTCGGGGGTTCGAATCCCTTCGAGCACATTAGAGATATAGGGATGACCGCGTATCTCATATGGTGGGTATAGCGCAGTTGGTTAGCGCGCCAGATTGGGGCTCTGGAGGCCCAGGGTTCGAATCCCTGTATCCACCCTGGTGTTACACCAATGGACGAGGTTCCATGTGCCAGAGGCATGAATAATGGGCTATCGCCAAGCGGTAAGGCACAGCACTTTGACTGCTGCACTCGTTGGTTCGAATCCAACTAGCCCAGTTAAAGTAAAAATATGCGGAGCACTAGCTCAGTCGGTAGAGCACCTGACTTTTAATCAGGTTGTCGGGGGTTCGAATCCCCCGTGCTTCATAAGACGGACCGTATTGAATCATTCAGTACGGTCTTTTTTTGCGCCCTTTACGGAAGAGAAAATAAAAAAAATCTTGCGAAACTAAAAACTATGGTGTATAGTGAGGGCGTTGTACGCTTAGAATAGCGAATGAATTATGTGAATAGGGGTTAGTCAGCACAGTTTTGGCTGAAAGGATGAAAAGAGAATGGCAAAGTATTTAGTAATTGTAGAATCACCGGCAAAGGTTAAGACAATTCAAAAGTTTTTAGGTGCCAATTACACGGTTGCGGCAAGCAACGGACATGTAAGGGATTTGCCTAAGAGTACATTAGGAATCGATATAGAAAACGATTATGAACCAAAATATATTACCATTCGCGGAAAGGGAGATTTGCTTGCCAAACTCCGTAAGGAAGTGAAGAAGGCAGAAAAGATTTATCTTGCAACCGACCCTGACCGTGAAGGAGAAGCAATTTCGTATCATTTATACGAGGCGTTAAAGCTTGGCGATAAAAAAGTATACAGAATTACCTTCAATGAGATAACCAAGAATGCAGTGAAGGAATCTTTAAAAAATGCAAGGGAAATCGATTTGAACCTGGTAGATGCCCAGCAGGCAAGAAGATGTCTGGACCGTATGGTGGGATACCGGATTTCACCGGTGTTGTGGGCAAAGGTAAAGCGCGGACTGAGTGCAGGGCGCGTGCAGTCGGTTGCTCTTCGTATTATCTGTGACAGAGAAGAGGAAATCAGTGCATTTATTCCGCAGGAATATTGGACATTGGAAGCAAACCTTAAGGTGAAAGGGGAAAAGAAACCTTTTACCGCTAAATATACAGGTTCCGATGAGAAAAAGGAATTAACGGCAAAAGAAGAGGTGGACAGGGTATTAGGCAGTCTGAAGGACTCGGATTTTGTGGTGACGGACGTAAAAAACGGAACCAGAACAAGAAAGGCACCGTTACCGTTTACAACCTCCACGTTGCAGCAGGAAGCCAGCAAGGTGCTTAATTTCTCCACACAAAAGACCATGCGGTTAGCCCAGCAGCTGTATGAAGGTGTGGATATTAAGGGAGATGGTACGGTGGGTATCATCACATACCTGCGTACGGATTCTACCCGTGTGTCTGAGGAAGCAGAACATGCGGCAAGAGAATATATCGGAAGTGCTTACGGGGAAAAATATCTTGCAGAAGCGGTAGAGACCCAGAAGGATGAAAAGAAGATTCAGGATGCTCATGAAGCAATCCGTCCTACCGATATTGCCCGTACACCGGCTATGATAAAGGAATCCCTGTCAAGAGACCAGTATCGTTTGTATCAGCTTATTTGGAAGCGTTTTGCAGCCAGCCGTATGGCGGGAGCAGAATACGATACGGTTTCCGTAAAGATAGAAAATAACGGACATAAGTTTAGTGCATCTGCAAGTAAGCTTGCTTTTGACGGATTTATGAGTGTATATGTGGACAGTGATGAAGAAAAGGCAGTTTCCAATGCGGCATTAAAGCAGGTGGCGGTTGGAGATACCCTGCAGTTAGAGGCATTAGAGCCAAAGCAGCATTTTACCCAGCCACAGCCTCATTATACGGAAGCATCCCTGGTACGTGCCTTGGAAGAGTTGGGAATCGGACGTCCGAGTACCTATGCCCCAACCATAACTACCATTCTTGCCAGACGTTACATTGTAAAGGAAAATAAGAATATCTATGTGACCGAATTGGGTGAAGTGGTTAACCAGATTATGAAGGAAGCTTTTCCGACGATTGTGGACGTGGATTTCACGGCAACCATGGAAACACTTCTGGACGGAATCGGTTCGGGAGACGTGGCTTGGAAAACGGTTATTTCCAATTTTTATCCGGATTTGGACGCTGCTGTGTGTAAGGCAGAAAAGGAATTGGAGAAAATCGATATCCGTGATGAGGTTTCCGAGGAGAAATGTGAATTGTGCGGCAGACCGATGTTGATTAAATATGGTCCTCACGGACGTTTCTTAGCCTGCAGCGGATTCCCGGATTGCCGCAGTACTATGCCATACTTTGAAAAAATTGGCGTAGAATGCCCGCAGTGTGGGAAAGATATTGTATTAAAGAAGTCAAAAAAAGGCAGAAAATATTATGGATGTATCGGGAATCCGGAATGCGAATTCATGGTGTGGCAAAAGCCGTCCAAGGAAAAATGTCCGCAATGTGATTCTCTCTTATTAGAAAAAGGCAACCGCTTACAGTGTATGAATGAAAAATGTGGTTTTGTCAAAGAATTGGGACAAAACTAAAAGAATGACAGAAAAAGCAAATTGACAGAAAACTTACAATTTTTTCAAGAAAAACCTTGCTATAGTCAGACAAAAATGGTACACTAAAGCCAATCGGAGGTATAATAGATGAGTAGTGTACAGTTACTAGACAAAACCAGAAAAATTGGGAAACTTCTCCATAATAACAATTCCAGTAAAGTAGTTTTTAATGATATCTGTACTGTTATGAGAGAGATTCTTAAGAGTAATGTTTTGGTAATCAGTAAGAAGGGTAAGGTATTAGGCCTGGACAATGATTCCTCTGTGGAGGTAATTCAGGAGCTGATTAAGGATAAGGTAGGAGGCTTCATTGATAATATGCTCAATGAACGTATGCTTTCTGTTTTATCTACCAAAGAGAATGTGAATCTTGAGACTCTTGGATTTGAGAATACGGATGTAAAACGTTTTACCGCTATTATAGCTCCAATTGAGATTGCGGGAGAGCGCCTGGGTACGTTATTTGTGTACAAAGCAGGGGAATTGTATGATATTGATGATATCATTTTGTGTGAGTATGGTTCCACTGTAGTCGGTCTTGAGATGCTTCGTGCGGTTAACGAGGAAAATGCAGAAGAGACACGTAAGATGAACGTAGTCAAATCTGCTATTTCGACTCTTTCGTATTCCGAAATGGAAGCCATCGTCCATATTTTTGACGAGCTCAATGGTATGGAAGGTATTCTTGTAGCCAGCAAGATTGCTGACCGTGTAGGCATTACAAGAAGCGTTATTGTAAATGCGCTCCGTAAGTTTGAGAGTGCGGGCGTTATTGAATCCCGTTCTTCCGGCATGAAGGGTACGTATATCAAAGTGCTGAATGATGTGGTATTTGAACAGATTGACCAGATACGGGCAGAATTGGGTGCAAAATAGGCACATTTTTAACTGAATAGGAAATGGATTGACGTTGATAAAGGACTATTGCTGTGCAGTAGTCCTTTTGTACTATTTTAGACGAAAATCTTGTTTTTTTCCTATATTTCTTTATAATAGAAATAGTAAACTCGCTTTTACTATGTGAAGGAGGATTTTATGTTCGCTTCAAACGCATATGATTATATTAATGTATTGGATAAAGCCGCGGATGCTTCCTGGAAAAGGCAGGAATTGATTGCCAATAACATTGCCAATCAGGACACTCCGGGATATAAGAGACAGGATATTGATTTTGAGAGTCAGCTGCAGCAGGCAATGAGACATTCCAGACATAAATCCATCGATGAAAGAGTGGCTAATCTGAATGATAATTTGAGCCGGCTGAATGGCAGACAGTATACGGATTATGCCGGATATTCCTACCGTTTGGATGAGAACAATGTGGATCCGGAGCAGGAGCAGGTAATGCTGGCAGCCAACCAGATTAAGTACGAAGGTCTGATGAACAGTTTAACCTCTGAATTTTCTAACCTTCAGAGTGTTATGAAGTAGAAAGGTAGGTACGGATTATGGGAATGTTTGATGCTTTTAATGTAAATGCATCCGGTCTTACGGCGCAGCGCTATCGAATGGATGTTATTTCCCAGAACGTGGCAAATGCCAACACGACCAGAACAGAAGACGGGACTCCCTATGTGCGTAAGATAGTTACCTTCGAGGAAAAGCAGGGGAGCTTTGGTACTTTTTCTTCTGTATTCGGTTCTGCTTCCGAGCGGTTCAAATCCCACGGGGTTAAAGTGAGCGGAACTTATGAAGATAAGTCAACAGAGGGTAAGATGGTATACGACCCATCCCATCCGGATGCAGATGAGAACGGATATGTGACATACCCGAATGTAAATATTATTACAGAGATGACCAACCTCATTGATGCCAGCAGAAGCTATGAAGCCAATGCTACAGCCTTTGATGCTTCTAAGTCCATGGCATTAAAGGGACTTCAGATGGGCAAATAAATCATAGGATAACCATTAGAGTGCGAGGATAGTTTCATGGATATTACAGCTTTATATAATATAACCTCCGGGGCAGTGAAAGAGGCTGCCGGTCAAAACATTGCAGGAAGCAGTGTGATTAGGACACCTCAGGCAGAGGAATTTGGTTCCATTTTGTCTGTGGCAATGGAAAATCTGAATACGACAAATGCCTATTTGTCAGATGCAGAGAATGAAGAGATGAAGCTTGCAATGGGCGAGACAGACAATACACACGATTTGACAGTGGCGTTAAGCAAAGCTTCAACCGCGCTGCAGTATACCGTGGCAGTGAGAGATAAAGTTCTGGAAGCATACAGAGAATTGATGCAGATTCAGATTTAGTTAGGGGATGACAGCGATGGTTGACCAATTGAAAGAAATACCAAAGAAAATACTGGAATGGTGGAATCACTTTTCCTCAAAACAGAAGACACTAATTATATCGGCAGCGGCCGGTGTGTTAGTGGCTTTTGCTGTTTTGGTGTGGTTGCTTTCCAGACCACAATATACGACCCTTGTGGTGTGCGAGACAACAAGGGAGGCTTCTGAGATTACGGAATTGTTGGAGGGAGCAGACCCGGCGATTGAATATCGTGTTTCCACAGACGGGTATACGATTGAAGTAATTAAGAGCCAGGAATCACAGGCGAATCTCTTGTTGGGCGCCAATAATATTCCGGCAGCAGCGTATGATTTGAGCAATGTTACCGGTGGCGGTATGGGAACGACCGAATCCGATAAGCAGAAATTATACAAAGAATACCTTCAAAGCCAGATGGAAGTGGATTTGAAGGTTATGGAAAATATCGAGAAGGCTACGGTTCAGTTGGATATTCCGGAGGATAACGGAACATTGATTGCAACGGCAGAGGATTCTTCCGCGGCGATTATGATTGAGCCTGACGGAGAGTTTACGGCAGACCATGCGGCAGCGGTAGCCCAGTTTGTACGGGTAGCTTTGGGCAATAAGGAAATTAAAAATATTGTCGTAATGGACAACGAAGGAAATCTTTTGTTCTCCGGAGACGAGAGTTATTCCGTAACCGGCAATGCCACAAGCCAATTGAACGTTAAGCAGCAGACAGAGCTGGTGTTACAGGGAGAAGTCAGACGTGTGCTTCTTGGAACCAATGAATTTGATTTGGTAGAGGTGCGTCCGAACCTTACGCTTGATTTTTCCACATCGGAACAGGTAATACATAATTACACACCGGCAGAAGGTCAGAGCCAGGGTGTACTCAGTCATGAAGAATTGTACAATGCCGAATCCGAAGGCGGTAACGGAGGGGTTCCGGGTACGGACTCCAACGGAGAGGACGGAACCACCTATGTAATCGAAGATTATGCGAATCAGAGCTCTTCCGTAAACGAAGAAGTCAGGGATTATCTTCCAAACGAAGAAGTTTTGACAAAGACCATTCCACCGGGACTTGTGGATTATGATAAATCCTCACTTTCGGTAGCGGCTATCCGGTATCGTGTTATAAAGGAAGAGGATGCACAGAATCAGGGACTTTTGGATGGAATTACATGGGAAGAGTATAAGCTTGCCAACGCAGAAAGAACCAAGCTGGAAGTGGATGAGGACTTGATTGCCATGGCTTCCAATGCATCGGGAATTGATGTGGAGTCCATTACCTTCCTTGCGTATGAAGAACCGATGTTCATTGATAAAGAGCCTTTGGATGTGGAAGCATCCGATGTGGTTCAGATTGCATTGATTGTTGTTATTTTAGCGTTGCTTGCATTTGTGGTTCTGCGTGGTATGAGAACCCAGGAAGTACAGGAAGTAGAAGAAGAATTGTCTGTAGAAAGCTTGTTACAGTCTACTCCTGAAGTGGAATTAGAAAATATTGAACTTGAGACGAAGTCAGAGACACGTAAGATGATTGAAAAATTTGTGGATGAAAATCCGGAATCTGCGGCATTGCTGCTTCGTAACTGGTTGAATGAAGATTGGGGTTAATTATGGCTAGATTTCAGGATGAAAAGCTATCCGGTCTCCAGAAAGCGGCAATCTTATTGATTTCCCTTGGACCGGAACGTTCCGCTACAATTTTTAAGCATCTGAAAGAAGAAGAAATTGAAGAATTAACACTTGAGATTGCCAATACCAGAGCAATTACGCCACAGATAAAGGATGCAGTAATTGATGAGTTTTATCAGGTGTGTCTGGCCCAGCAGTATATTGCAGAGGGTGGTATCACCTATGCCAAAGAACTTCTGGAAAAGGCATTGGGACCGGAAAAGGCATTGGATGTTATCGGCAAGCTGACGGCCTCATTGCAGGTGAAACCGTTTGAATTTATCCGTAAGACAGAACCGTCCCAGTTGCTTAACTTTATTCAGGATGAGCATCCGCAGACGATTGCTTTGATTCTTGCGTATCTGTCACCACAGCAGGCATCCATGATTATTTCTGCCCTTCCTCAGGAAAGACAGGCAGATGTTGCTAAGCGTGTGGCTATGATGGACCGTACAAGTCCGGATGTTATTAAGGAAGTGGAAAAGATTTTGGAATCCAAGTTGGCATCTTTGGTAAATCAGGATTACACAATTATCGGTGGTGTGGACCAGGTAGTAGAAATCTTGAATGCCGTAGACCGAGGAACCGAAAAACATATCATGGAAACATTGGAAATCGAAGAGCCGGAATTGGCAGACGAAATCAGAAAGAAGATGTTCGTATTCGAAGATATCCTGCTGCTTGATGACCGCGCGATTCAGAGAGTATTACATGATGTTGATAATAACGACCTGGCACTTGCCCTTAAGGGAAGCAACGAACAGGTTCAGAATGCAATTTTCAACAACCTTTCCAAGCGTCTTGCTGCTATGATCAAGGAAGACATGGAATTCATGGGTCCGGTTCGTATGAAGGACGTAGAGGAAGCACAGCAGAAGATTGTAAATATTATAAGAAAGCTGGAAGACTCAGCAGAAATCGTAATTTCCAGAGGCGGAGGCGACGAAATCATTGTCTAGGAATTTGTTAAAATCGTATTTTGTAAGTCCTGATGCAGAGGGTACAAGAGTGATTGATACCAATGACATGATTGCCCGCAAATTGGAACGGATCCGTATGGTTTTGCCGGATGTGAATCTGGACGAATTTCAGGCGGTAAATCTTGCAGAAGGCAGTGATGTGGTGGACCCGTTGGATGTGTTAACTTCCGGACTCACAGAGGAAGGGTTCACAGATGGTCTGTCAGCACCGGAAGTGATTCCGGAGCCTGTATATACAGGCCCTACACCGGAAGAGTTGGTAGCGCAGGCCCAGTTGGAAATAGAGACCATGAAGCGTCAGGCTATGGATGAAATTGCAATGGAAAAGCAGCAGGCATTGCAGAGCGCCAGAGCAGAAGGCTATGAAGACGGAAAGCGTCAGGCTATGCAGGAAATGGAAGTGATGCGGGAGCAGTTAGAGCAGGAACGGCAGGCACTTTTGGCTGCATATGAAGAGCAGATAGAACGGTTGGAGCCGGAGTTTGTCAGGACGTTAACCGGTATTTATGAAAAAATATTTGAAGTGGGATTGGATAATCAGAGTGAGATTGTTCTTACCCTTCTTCGTAACACCATGAAAAAGCTGGATGGCTGCAAGAATTATCTTTTGCATGTCAGTGCGGCAGATTATGGCTATATCAAAGAGCATAAAGCAGAACTTATGACGGATTCCACCCAGGAGGGAACGGTAATCGACATTGTTGAAGATGGTACAATCCGGGAAGGTGAGTGTACCATTGAAACGGTAAACGGTATCTACGACTGCGGAATCGGAACCCATTTGGAAGGGCTGCGTAAGAAATTACTATTGTTGTCTTATAACGGGCAACAGGAAAGTTAGGTGAGAAGACTTGGATGCAGTAAAAATACAGTTTGAAAAGTATGAAAAAATTGCAGACGAGTCTTTTTTTACGAAAAAAGGAAAGATTGTTAATGTAATCGGTTTGACCATTGAGTCTGCCGGACCGGACGCAAAGCTGGGGGACATCTGTTACATCTTTCCGGAAGATAAGACAAAAAAACCGATTATGGCAGAGGTAGTTGGGTTTAAAGAAGGAAAGACTCAGCTGATGCCATATGATATTACCGATGGTATTGGAATCGGTAATATGGTGGAAAATACAGGAAAGCCTCTTACGGTTAAGGCCGGTGAGGAATTGTTGGGAAAGACCCTGGATGGTCTTGGCAGGATGCTTGATGGAAGTGAGATTGTTTCGGGAGTGTCCTATCCTGTGGAATCCCTTCCGCCGGACCCTATGAGCCGTACCATTATTGACGAAGTACTCCCGTTAGGAGTAAAAGCCGTGGATGGTCTGCTTACGGTAGGGAAAGGACAGCGAATCGGCATTTTTGCCGGCTCCGGTGTGGGGAAATCTACCCTGATGGGAATGTTTGCCCGCAATACCAAGGCAGATATTAATGTAATTGCACTGATTGGAGAGCGAGGACGAGAAGTAAGGGAATTTATTGAAAGAGACCTGGGAGAAGAAGGTATGCGCCGCTCGGTAGTAGTGGTAGCAACCTCCGACAGACCGGCTCTGGAACGTAATAAAGCAGCTAAGACAGCTACAGCCATTGCGGAATATTTCAGGGACCAGGGAAAAGATGTATTGTTAATGATGGACTCCCTGACCCGTTTTTCCATGGCGCAAAGAGAGATTGGGCTTGCCGGCGGAGAACCGCCTGTGTCCAGAGGGTATCCGCCGAGTGTATATGCGGAGATGCCAAAGCTTTTAGAGCGTGCCGGACGGGCTGCAACAGGCTCCATTACCGGTTTGTATACGGTTTTGGTAGATGGTGATGACTTTAATGAGCCGATTACGGATACGGCAAGAAGTATTCTGGATGGGCATATTATGCTGAGCAGAAAGCTGGGGCATAAGAATCATTATCCTGCAATTGATGTATTGCAAAGTATTTCCCGTTGTATGAGCCAGATTGCCACAAGGGAGCACAAACAGATAAGCGGCAAATTGAAAAATGTGCTGGCTACCTACAATGAATCAGAGGACTTAATCAATATTGGTGCCTATAAGAGGGGAAGTAACAAGAGTATTGATTATGCCATGGACAAAATCGATGCAGTGAATGCATTTTTAATGCAGGATGTGGATGCGAAATTTGACTTTGAAGAAACCTTACAGTTGATGGAAGGGTTATTTACATAATGGCAGTATTTAAGTATCGTATGCAAAACATACTGGATATTAAGCAGAAGCTGGAAGAGTCTGCAAAGATGGAGTTTTCGGAAGCCAATGCGAGAGTGGCGGCAGAAGAAGAAAAGCTTTCTGTAATAGAAGGACGTAAGCTTGCTTATGAAAAAGAGGGGGAATCCCTGCGCAGGGAGCAACTGCATGTGCAGGAAATAAAGAGCAATGTGCAGGCAATTTCGGTTCTGGGAGGAATGGTGAAGGCCCAGGAAAGAGAAGTGGATAAAGCCAAGGTCATTCAGGAACAGAAGCGATTGCAGTTGCAGGAGGCCATGCAGGAAAGAAAAATCCAGGAAAAACTGCGGGAGCATAAGTTTGAAGAATTTATCCGGGAGGAGAATGCCCGGGAAGGCAAGGAAATAGATGAACTGACAAGCTACGTATATGGTAAGCGTGGCAAAGAGGAAGAGTAGTGCGAGGTGGCAAATGGCTGATGAGTACAAGCCGGGCATCCCTGATGATGCGGCTAAGATAAAAGAAGACAGAAAGAAATTAAAGGCAGACCAAAAGGCACAGAAGAAGGAAGCCAAAAGACGTGCAAAAGAGCTTGCGGCCAGAGAAGAAGATTTGGACGAGGACAGCTCGGGTCCGGTTATCATTACGACATTAGTAATTATTGTTGTCTGGGTGGGTATTATTTGTGCATTGATTAAATTGGATATAGGCGGATTTGGTTCCCAGGTATTGGCCCCGGTTCTTAAGAATGTTCCGGTGGTGAATAAGATTCTCCCGGATGAAACAACGGGAAATGTGAATGTGGAGACACAGGAGACGGAAGTGGACCTTGCCGGTTACACATCTTTGGAAGAAGCGGTTGAGGACATTCATGAGTTAGAGGGAGAGCTTGTAGATTATCAGGAGGAGCTGAATGCCAAGAATGAACGTATTCTGGCATTGGAAGAAGAAATTAAGCGTCTGGAAACCTTTGAGGATATGCAGGTTGAGTTTGAGCGGATTAAGACAGAGTTCTATAACGAGGTAGTGTATTCGGAAAAAGGACCGGGAGAGGAAGCGTATCAGAAGTATTATGAAGCTATGGACCCGGCAACGGCAGAGGTTTTGTATAAGCAGGTGGTATCCCAGATAGAGGAAAATGCGGATATTGAAAAATATGCCCAGGCATATGCGGAAATGAAGCCAAAGCAGGCAGCGGGCATCTTTGAAGCCATGACAAATGACTTGGATTTGGCGGCAAGGATTTTAGGAGAAATGGAGCCGGATGCCAGAGGTGCCATATTGGGAGTTATGGACCCGGAGGTGGCTGCCAAGATTACCAAGATTATGGAGCCGGATTCGTAAAAAATACGTGTAAGTATGGAATAAAAAACAGAAAAAGTATGGTTTTACCCTTAAGAAAATCACAGAATGAACCGATAAACAGTAAGAAGGCAGAAATTGTCTGATTTTGTTTACGGAAAACAAGGCGGACATAAGGTGTCTGCCTTGTTTTTTTACTTCAAAGAAGTAAAAAACGCTCCGCGAGGATGCGGCAAAAGAACCTTGAAAAATGAAGAAAGGAGGATGTTAAATGACCACATCAGCAGTATCGCAGGTTAATCTGTTTGGAACCGGTCAGACAGGTGCTACAACTGTTAAAAATGACGGTGCAGAATCGTTTTCACAGATTTTTGCTTCCCAGTCAGAAAGTAAAGCAGAAAGTACACCGGATAAGCAACCGGTTAAAACAGAAAATGCGCAGGAAACAAAGGAAAGTTCCCAACAGGAAGATGTGAAAGAAACCGAGCAGGTAACGGACACACAGGAAAGTGAAGAAGTTACCAATGAGCAGACAAAGGAAGTTGCTGAGGAGGAGGCTACAACCGTTCTTTCAGAAGAAGAATTGGAAGAGGCTGTTGCACAGTTACTTACTACAGTACAGGAAGTAATGAATGTCAGTCCTCAGGATATTCAGAATGCTCTTAATGAACTGGGTATGACAGCAGAGGATTTGCTGGATACCAAAAACATTGCCAAGTTAGTGGTTGCTTTAACAGAGGGTGCAGATGAACTTTCTGTTATGACAAATGAAAACGTATTTGCCAATGTACAGGAGATTACAGCAAAGGCAGAGGAAATTCTTACAAACATTTCAGAAGAAACAGGAATGAGTTTTGAGGAAATTCAGACAGCAATTGCAAAGATGACAGAAACAGAAACATCCGTAGAAGAACCGGTTGTTTTAGCACAGGCAGTTCCGAGAGAGGCAGTGACTACGGAGGAAATGGCAGTTTCCTTAGAAAACAGCCAGCTGGAACAAATGCAGGCAGCAGCCCCTGACAGAGCATCAGACAGCCGTCAGAGTATGGCAAATGACAACGGGCAGCAGAACACAGGTGATTCACAGATGACATTTGCCCAGACAGTGGCAACACAGTTAGAGCAGGCAGTGGCTAAGACCGATGCAGTGACATCATCTTATACCACAACAGCAGAATCGGTTATGAACCAGATTCAGGATACCATCCGCGTTATGCAGACTCAGGATATGACGGAGATGGAACTTCAGCTTCATCCGGCATCTTTAGGAAATCTGAGAATTCAGATTGCAGCAAAGGAAGGTGTTATTACAGCAACCTTTACCACGGAAAATGAAGCAGTTAAGGCAGCATTGGAAACCCAGCTTATTACTTTAAAAGAAAGCTTTGAACAGCAGGGCGTTAAGGTAGAGGCGGTAGAAGTAACCGTTGCATCCCATGCATTTGAGCAGAATTTAAACGGGGATGAGAGCCATGCAGGAGAGCAGGCAGAACCGGAAAAGAAACGGGGAGCCAGAAGGATTTCTCTTTCCGAATTAACAGCAGAAGATTTGGAAGATGAGTTATCCGATGAAGACCGCATTGTAGCGGAAATGATGAAAGAAAACGGAAATACTGTGGATTACACAGTATAGAAAGGAGAGAACATGAGCGCAATAGCATCCGTTGTGAATGGTAAGATTGTTAACCAGACCACAGCAGAACAGAAAGCGGAAGAAGCGAAAAAGACCGCCGGCGGAAGTCTTGACAAGGACGCGTTTTTACAGCTTTTGGTAGCGCAGATGAAATATCAGGATCCATTGGAACCGACATCCAATACTGAATATATTTCACAGCTTGCCACATTCTCGGAATTGGAAGAAATGCAGAATTTAAGTGCTTCCATGGATATGTCAAGAGCCAATTCATTAGTTGGACAGTATGTATTTATGAATGAAGAGAACGGATACGCAGAAGGTCAGGTTGATTATGTAGTATACCAGGGCGGTAAGATTTATCTTTCCGTAAATGAAAAATTATACGATATTGATAATCTGGATACCGTAGCAGATCCGGAATATTTATTAGCAACCCGATTGGCAGAAAGCTTTACAAAAGAACTTGCCAAGCTTCCAAAGAAGGAATTATTAACAGAGTCACATGTTGATGATATTGAGGCATTAATCAGTGTATATGACAATATGACATCTTATCAGCAGAGTTATATTTCTGACGAAACAATGAAAGCATTCAAAGAAGTTCTTGAAGTATACGAAATCCTAAATCCTTCCGGAAAAGCAGAAGGAGAAGGGGAAAAGGCTGAGGGTGAAAAATCCGAAGGCGATGATTCCGTAAAAGAAGCATAGGCGGGCTCGGGAAAGGTGGTAGCATGAATAATTTACATATTCAAAGAAATCAATTCCTTTCCATCGAGCAGCTGACAGACACTTACTTGCAGGAAGCCAAAAAGGTACAGAGTTCTGAAAACAGAAACGGAGTATCTTTTGGACAGATTCTGGAAGAAAAAAGTAAAAGCTTTACACAGGGAAGTGTACTGAAATTTTCCAAACATGCAGCAAACAGACTCAGTACAAGAAATATTGAGCTATCTGAGACACAGGTAATGAGATTGCAGGATGGGATGGAAAAGGCCAATGCGAAAGGAATCAAAGACTCGCTGGTTTTAATGGACAAGCTGGCATTTATCGTAAATGTACCGAGTTCCACCGTGGTAACCGCCATGGACCAGAGTGAAACAAGCGAAAACATTTTTACAAATATAGACGGGGCAGTCATAGTATAGCCGGACCTTTTGGAGGCTAACGTTCCCGACCGACAGACGGAACGAACACTACCCCTATTTACAGGAGGTCATTTCATTATGATGAGATCAATGTACTCCGGCGTTGCCGGATTAAAAACCCATCAGACAAAGATGGACGTTATCGGTAATAATATCGCTAACGTAAATACAGTAGCATACAAATCACAGTCCGTTACATTCAGTGAATTAATGTATCAGACAACACAGAACGCATCCGGTGCCAATGCCCTTACAGGTACAGCCGGTATTAACGCAAGACAGATTGGTCTTGGTGTTAAGATGGGAGCCATCAATACAGCAATCACAACAGAAGGTGCTTCCCAGACAACAAATAACCCATTTGACATCCGTATCACAGGTGATTCTTTCTTCATCGTAAGCAATGGTACCGATACCTTCTTTACACGTGACGGTTCTTTCTACGTGGACGGTGTTGGTAACCTTGCTATGACAAGTAACGGTTATAATGTAATGGGTTGGCAGGTAGACCCGGAAACTATGGATATTAAAAAGGATACGGTTTCTGCTCTCCGTGTTATGAGTGCGGAAAACATGACATATCCACCGGAAGCAACAACTAAGGCTTATGTAGCCGGTATCTTAGATAAAAATGACACAGATGTTACAAGTTCATCCGGTAAAACTATGAACTTACAGTTCTATGATAATCTGGGATATAGTTATACGGCGAAGTTGGTAATTAAGAGTACAGACGTAGAAGGTTCGTATACTGTAAAATTGGATAAAATTCTGGATTCCAACAATGTTCCGATTGATATTAACGGCGTAGCATTGGGAGCAGGTACAGAAATTGAAAAGTCAGAGTCATTGGGCCTTGCAGATGGATACAAATGGGATGGAAATAAACTCCAAAAGGATGACGGGACCGGAAATTATACAGATGTGTTTGAAATCGGTGTAACGGCGTTGGATGATGAAGGTTGGGAAAAATTAGCAACGGCTTATAACAAAGCAGATGACCTTGCTACATTCAAGACCATGAAGATTGTTCATGAGTATACATATGTAAACACTATTACAGATGCGGGTGGAAATAAGACGGAAGAAACTGTGAATGCAACAGTGGATATTTCGTTAACAGATTTGTTTACTAACGCAAATATAGATATTATTCCGAGTGCGGCGAATGGTACACCGGCAAATGCAACACCGACAGCAGCGGCGACTTTAGTTGCAGCAGCAGACAGAAGTCCTCTTGATATCGGAAAATACAGTGTTCTTGAAAGCGTTTCATTGACATTTGCACCGACAACCGGTAAGTTTACCGGTATTAACGGTGTGGGAACCAATAGTGTGGTTCTTTCATTATCACAGCTTGATCCAAACGGACGTTTTTCAGATATTGAAGTGGATTTTACAAATACAACCATGTACAACAACTCCGGTACATCCACTATCGCAGCAACCAACGGTGATACCAAGGGTCTTGGAACCGGTCGTAAGTTGGGTCAGATGTCAGGAATCTCTATTTCTAACGATGGTAGAATTTATGCATCTTACGACAATGGTATGTCAAGATTATTGGGACAGATTGCAGTTGCACAGTTTAGCAATGCATCCGGTCTTGAAAAAGATGGTGATAACCTTTACAAGGCAACACAGAACTCCGGTGAGTTCGACGGAATCGGTGTTGACATTATGGCAGACGGCGGTTACATGACAACCGGTGTTTTGGAAATGAGTAATGTTGACCTTTCTGCTGAATTTACGGATATGATTACCACACAGCGTGGTTTCCAGGCAAACAGCCGTATCATTACAGTTTCTGATACATTATTGGAAGAATTAATCAATCTTAAGAGATAATGAGTTTTAGAGATGTTTTCTAATGAATCATGAACCTTGAAAGATAGAATACGCAATAGCATATAAGGGCGCTGGGCACTTTGGGTGCGTCAGCCCCTTTTGTGCATATACAAGGAAGTTTAATCTAAATAATTGTAGAAATATTAGGAGAAAGAAGTTGGCTTACCTACTAAAGAAATATAGGGAAGAGAATGGTAGGTATGTCAAAGAAAGTGACAAGCGTGTCAATGCCATGATTACCTACGGAGTATATACATATGTTGATTTGGTAGGTGGAGAAAATGGGTGTGAGATTGGAAAATGCCTACGAAAACAATGATTAGGAGTTCCCGGTAGGTAAGAAACAGTGGAAAATTAGCAGAAATCACACGGATTCTGGGGAAAAGCAATAAAAATACCTACTAGTATAGATGAAGTAAGAGGATTAGTAGGTAAAAATTGTTTACATAACTTCAAAGCCGCCGAAAAGTGTGATTATAAATAATAAATGATAAAATTATAAAAATAGTAAGTGCCCAATATTTTCCAACTATAAGGGAAGAGGTGAGAAAATTGATTGAAGTCACGAGGCTGAATGGCCTGAAAACCTTAATAAATCCGGACTTGATTGAGTTTGTCGAATCGAATCCGGATACGATAATTTCTTTTACAACCGGACGAAAAATAATTGTAAAAGAAAGTAGACAAGAAGTGAATAATTTAGTAAAATCGTATAGAAAGGAACTTTTTGCAAAGTAAAATATGTGCAAAAAGGGAAGAAGGTAAAATTGTGGATATAGCTTCATTGGTTGGTATTGTCCTGTGTTTTGTCCTGATTGTTATTTCCATTATCATAGGTGATGGCTCTGCCAGCGCAGTGTTTAATTTCTTGGATGCGCCGTCGGCACTTATTACATTTGGTGGTTCGTTTTTATGTATTTTGGCGTCCTACCAGATGCAGGATTACATAGCAGGATTAAAATCCATTTCACTTATTTTTAAGGTCCCACAAATTAATACACCTGATGTTATTCGTAAGATTATTGAACTGTCCAACGTAGCACGTAAGGAAGGTCTTCTTTCTTTGGAAGAAGCGTCTTCTGAGATTGAAGACTCATTCTTAAGAAAGGGTATTCTTCTTATTGTAGATGGTACGGACCCTGAACTGGTTCGTGCAATCATGGATACGGAGCTTACCAGTGTAGACAGCAGACATCGTAAAAAGATTGCCTTTTGGGAAGACCTCGGAGCAATGGGCCCTGCGTGGGGTATGATTGGAACTCTGATAGGTCTTATTAACATGCTCCAGAAGATGAATGACCCGTCATCCATCGGTCCGGCCATGGCGATTGCATTGCTTACTACATTGTATGGTTCCATGCTTGCTAACTGGATTTGTATTCCGACAGCCACTAAGCTTAAAGGCAATAATGAAGAAGAAATGGTTGTTAAAGAGATTATGATCGAAGGATTGTTATCCATTCAGGCCGGAGAGAATCCTCGTGTAATAGAAGAAAAATTAAAATCCTTCTTAACTCCTGCCCAGAAGGCTGAAATGGAGGAAGGAGGAGGTGAAGCAGATGGCTAAACGCAAAGCGGAAGAGGTAAAACCCGGGGCACCTGCCTGGCAGTCCACTTTTGCCGATTTGATGAAT